>DEQO01000038.1:0-26742 GCA_002360495.1 Flavobacteriales bacterium UBA3364 | reverse complement strand
GAAGAAGATGTCACGCATAGGAAAAGCACCGATCGAGGTACCCAAAGGGGTGCAGATCACGATCAGCGACAAGAACCTGGTGACCGTGAAAGGTCCGAAGGGTACCTTGGAGCAAGCCGTCGATCCCGATATCACCTTGAAACAGGAGGGTACCGAGATCACGCTCACACGCCCGAGCGACGCCAAGCCGCACCGCGCCAAGCACGGTCTTTACCGCGCCCTGCTCGCCAACATGGTGAAGGGTGTGGCCGAAGGCTTCGTGATCGAGCAGGAACTCGTCGGTGTGGGTTACCGCGCCACCACCAAGGGCCAGCAATTGAACCTCGCGCTCGGCTTCTCGCACACGGTGACAATCGATCTCCCGCCGCAGATCAAAGTTGCTGCGGCACAGGAAAAAGGAAAGAACCCGATCATCCGTTTGGAGTCGGCGGACAAACAACTCATCGGCCAGGTGGCCGCCAAGCTGCGCAGCCTGCGCAAACCGGAGCCTTACAAAGGCAAGGGTGTGCGTTTCGTGGGTGAGCTGGTGCGTCGCAAGGCAGGCAAAGCAGCCGGTAAATAAGCACGACCATGGCATTCGACAGGAGCACCCGCCGACTGAAGATCAAGCAACGCGTTCGCAAGACCGTACACGGTACGGCCGAGCGTCCGCGCCTCTCGGTCTATCGCAGCAACACGGGCATGTACGCCCAGATCATCGACGACGAGGCCGGCCGTACGCTGGTGAGCACATCCTCCTTGAAGGACAAGAAGGCCACTGGCATCCCGAAGATCGACCAGGCCAAGATCGTTGGCGCGGCGATCGCCGAGAAGGCGAAGGCCGCCGGCATCGACAAAGTGGTCTTCGACCGCAATGGTTATCTCTATCATGGCCGTGTGAAAGCACTGGCCGAAGCCGCTCGCGAAGCAGGCCTCAATTTCTGATCACACCGAACACATGTCTGAGACGAACACGAAGAAGGTCAAGAGCAGCGATCTCGAGCTGAAGGATAAGCTCGTAGCGCTGAACCGCGTGACCAAAGTGACCAAGGGAGGTCGCACGTTCACCTTCGCCGCCATCGTTGTGGTGGGGAACGAGAACGGTGTGGTGGGCCATGGTCTGGGCAAAGCGAAAGAGGTGCAGGAGGCGATCGCCAAGGGCATCGACGACGCGAAGAAGAACCTGGTGAAGGTTCCCGTGCTCAAGGGCACGATCCCTCATCCACAGGAAGGCAAATATGCCGGGGCCCAGGTTTTCCTGAAGCCGGCCGCGCACGGTACCGGTGTCATCGCCGGCGGTGCGATGCGTGCCGTGCTCGAGAGCGTTGGTGTGACCGACGTTCTTGCCAAGAGCAAGGGCAGCAGCAACCCGCACAACGTGGTGAAAGCTACGATCGAAGCCCTCGTGAGCATGCGCGATGCCAATTCGGTATCCCGTCAGCGAGGCATCAAATTGGAACGTGTATTCAACGGATAATAACGATCCACTGAGCGATCAGCGGACCCGACAATGAGCAAGTTGACCATCACCCAGGTGCACAGCCAGATCAAGTGCCCCAAGCGTCAGAAGGACACACTGAAGGCCCTCGGCCTCGGACGCATCGGCAAATTCGTCGTTGTGGACGGCACCCCGCAGATCCGCGGCATGGTGGAGAAAGTGCATCACTTGGTGAACGTGAAGGAGGCCTGAACATCTAGAAGACTACGACCATGGACCTGAGCAAACTCAAGCCCGCAGAAGGGGCGACGAAGAAGGACAAGCGCATTGGCCGCGGCCAAGGCAGCGGTCGTGGAGGCACCTCCACGAAAGGCCACAAGGGACAGAAGGCGCAGGCTGGCTACAACCACAAGCGTGGTTTCGAAGGCGGCCAGACGACCCTGACCCGTCGCCTGCCGAAGTTCGGCTTCACGAACCCGACCCGCTTGGAGTTCAAAGGCATCAACCTGGATGCACTCCAGACCTTGGCCGAGAAGAAGAACCTGAAAGCCCTCAGCCCTGAGGTGCTTTACGCCAACGGATTGATCGCCAAGAACGACAAACTGAAAGTGTTGGGCCGCGGTGAGATCAAGAGCGCGTTGGACATCACCGCGCACGCCTTCAGTGCAACGGCCAAGGCCGCCATTGAAGCCAAGGGAGGCAAGGCTGAAACGATCGTCACGGTAGTTGAGAAGAAGGCATGAAGAACCTGATCGACACGATCAAGAACATCTGGCGCATCGAGGAGTTGCGTAACCGCATCCTCATCACGCTGGGGCTGCTACTGGTGTACCGCATCGGTAGTTTCATCGTGCTGCCCGGCGTGGACAGCGCGCGGTTGGCGGCATCCGGCGCATCCGGTGGCGGTGGTATCGTGGAGATACTCTCGATCTTCACCGGTGGTGCCTTCACACGTGCGTCGATCTTCGCCTTGGGCATCATGCCCTACATCTCGGCGTCCATCATCATGCAGCTGGCCGGTATTGCCGTACCTGCCGTGCAGAAGATGCAACGCGAGGAGAGCGGTCGCCGGAAGATCAACCAGTGGACACGCTACCTCACCATCCTGATCTGCGTATTCCAGGCTCCGAGCTACATCTATGCGACGATCGATGAGGCTGCCCGCCCGGACGGCCAGTTCTGGTTGTTCACCAGCATCGTCATCCTCACCTGTTCCACCCTGTTCGTGATGTGGCTCGGTGAGCGCATCACCGAGCGCGGCTTGGGCAATGGTATCTCGTTGATCATCATGATCGGCATCCTCGCGCAGTTCCCTCAAGCCTTCGCGCAGGAGGTGGTGGGTCGCATGGGTCCCGGCGGTGGTGGTCTCGTGTTGTTGCTGGTGGAAGTGGTGTTGTGGGTCTTGATCATCGCAGGTTGCATCCTGTTGGTGCAAGGCACACGACGCATCCCCGTCCAGTTCGCCAAGCGCGTGCAGGGCAACAAGCAGTACGGTGGTGTGCGTAACTACATCCCGTTGAAAGTGAACGCGGCGGGTGTAATGCCGATCATCTTCGCGCAGGCCATCGTGCTGGTGCCGATGTATCTGGCACAGGCTTTCGAGAACCCACCCGCATGGTTGGTCAGCATCGCCAACAGCCAGAGCATCTTCTACAACTTCACGTTGTTCCTGATGGTGGTGTTGTTCACCTACTTCTATACGGCGATCACCGTGAACCCGAACCAGCTTGCCGACGACATGAAGCGTAACGGCGGGTTCATTCCAGGTGTGAAACCAGGTAAGAGCACCGCCGGCCACATCGACGAGTTGTTGTCGCGCATCACCTTGCCCGGCGCCATCTTCCTGGGTTTGGTGGCCATCCTCCCGGCCTTCGCCGGCATGATGGGCATCAAGCAGGGGTTCGCGCAGTTCTTCGGTGGTACATCGTTGTTGATCATGGTGGGCGTGTTGTTGGACACGCTGCAGCAGATCGAAAGTCATTTGTTGATGCGGCACTATGATGGCCTGATGAAGTCAGGACGCATCAAGGGTCGTTCGAGTGGAGCGGCGTACGGCATGGCTGGATAGATCATGGGTAAAACCGTGATCATCTTGAGCGATGACGAAGTCGCATTGGTGAGGGAGAGTTCTTTGCTTGTTGGTAGGACCTTGGCCGAAGTGGCACGCCACATCGCGCCCGGCGTTACCACCGGAAGGCTCGACGCGATAGCGGAGGAGTTCATCCGGGACCACGGCGCTGTACCGGGCTTCAAAGGCCTGTATGGATGCCCCTCCACACTGCTGATCAGCGTGGATGAACAGGTGGTACACGGATTGCCCGGGGACCGGGCATTACGTGAAGGCAACGTGGCGAGCGTGGATTGCGGTGTGCTGATGAACGGCTTTTACGGCGATAGCGCCTACACCTTTTGTGTAGGAGAAGTAGCCCCGGCAACGCGGAAACTGTTGCAGGTGACGCAGGAGTGCCTGGCACTCGGTATCGCGGCAGCGGTTGACAACAACCGGACGGGCGACATCGGGTTCGCGATCCAGCAGCATGCCGAATCCAACGGATACGGTGTGGTGCGGGAACTGGTGGGGCATGGTGTAGGCCGCAAGCTGCACGAGGCCCCCGAAGTGCCGAACTACGGGAAGCGTGGTCACGGTGTGCGGTTGCACTCCGGGATGGCGCTGGCGATCGAACCCATGATCAACATGGGAACGAAGGAAGTGAAGCAGTTGAGCGACGGATGGACCGTCGTTTCACGCGATGGAAAGCCCAGCGCGCACTTCGAGCACACCGTCGTTGTTCGAGCCGGTAAAGCAGAGGTCCTGTCAACGTTCCAGTACATCGAGGATGTATTGGCGAAGAACGCGGTAGGGTCGACACCTGTGTCGACCATAGTGAAATGAACGTAGCGTCGACCCACCGGGTCGGCACGGAAAGGAAAAGGAACAAAAAGGAAGTAAACGAAGGAATGAGCAAGACCGGGACCATTGAGCAGGACGGCGTCATCAAAGAGGCGCTGAGCAATGCCATGTTCCGGGTCGAGTTGGAGAATGGTCACGTGATCGTCGCACACATCTCGGGGAAAATGCGGATGCACTACATCCGGATCCTGCCCGGTGACAAGGTGAAAGTGGAGATGAGCCCGTACGACTTGAGCAAAGGACGCATCACCTTCCGATACAAGAGCTAAGACACGATACCCAGGAAACCATGAAGGTCAGGGCCTCCCTCAAACCACGCTCCGCGGACTGCAAGATCGTCCGCCGCAAAGGGCGTCTGTACATCATCAACAAGAAGAACCCGAAGTTCAAGCAGCGTCAGGGCTGATAAACGCACGAGCATGGCACGTATAGCAGGTATCGACCTACCAAAAAGCAAGCGCGGGGCTATCGGCCTCACGTACATCTATGGCATCGGACGCAGCACCGCTCTCTCCATCCTGGAGCAGGCCGAGGTGGATCCCGACACCAAGGTGGAGGACTGGACCGATGATGAGCAGAGCAAGATCCGTCAATACATCAACGACACCATCAAGGTCGAGGGAGCGCTGCGCAGCGAAGTGCAGTTGAGCATCAAGCGCCTGATGGACATCGGCAGCTACCGTGGTCAGCGTCACCGCGCAGGTCTACCGGTACGTGGACAGCGGACGCGCACCAACAGCCGCACCCGTAAGGGCAAGCGGAAGACGGTGGCCAACAAGAAGAAGGTGACCAAGTAAGATCACGTAGGGTCGATCCAGGCATCGACCTAACAGATAGAAACATGGCAAAGCAAGAAGGCAAGGGCGGCGCCGCCGCCGGTAAGAAGAAGAAGAAGAACGTGGTGGTGGAGGCCTACGGTCAGGCGCATATCCAGGCTACGTTCAACAACCTGATCATCAGCCTCACCAACAACAAGGGCGAAGTGATCAGCTGGTCCTCCTCCGGCAAGAACGGTTTCCGCGGGTCAAAGAAGAACACACCGTATGCCGGTCAGCTCAGCGCTGAAGAGGCGGCACGCGAAGCGCACGAATTGGGCCTTCGGAAGGTGAAGGTCTTTGTGAAAGGCCCGGGAGGCGGACGCGAGAGCGCCATCCGTGCCCTGCACAACAGTGGCGTGGAAGTGACCGAGATCGTCGATATAACCCCTATGCCGCACAACGGCTGCCGTCCGCCGAAAAAGCGTCGCGTATAGAACAACAATAACCGTAGGAACACGATGGTCGTGTTCCGTAGTTGGTGCGTAAGCCGCACCCGAACACAAGAAAAATGGCACGTTACACAGGACCCAAGACCCGGATCGCGCGCAAGTTCAAAGAGGCGATCTTCGGCCCGGACAAATGGATGGAGCGCAAGCCCCATGCCCCAGGCCAGCACGGCCCCAATGCTCGCCGCCGCAAGAAGGAGAGCGAATACAGCACCCAGCTGCAGGAGAAGCAGAAGGCGAAGTACACCTATGGCATTCTCGAGCGCCAGTTCGAGAAGATGTTCCACACCGCGGCCAGCAAGAAGGGCATTACCGGTGAGGTGTTGTTGCAGCTGTGCGAAGCGCGTTTGGACAACACGGTGTTCCGCTTGGGCATCGCCCCGACCCGCCGCGCTGCACGCCAGTTGGTGAGCCACGGCCATATCACCGTCGATCAAGGCGTGGTGACCGTTTCGAGCTACACGCTGCGTGCCGGCCAGACGGTCGCCGTGCGTGAGCGCAGCCGTTCGCTGGAGGCCATCTCCAACAGCGTTTCAGTGAACAACCGCCGTTACGACTGGCTGGATTGGAACCCGACGAACATGTCCGGTAAGTTCATCGGCATGCCGGAACGGGCGCAGATCCCCGAGAACATCCGCGAGCAACTGATCGTGGAACTGTACTCCAAGTAACCGGGATACGGTTACTGGTCGCGCGCTGTCAGGCGACCGTAACGTGGAGCAGAAAGGACTGGCAGCGGACCATTGAACAAGAACCCAACGCACAACAGCACATGCCCATTCTCGAATTCCAGCGGCCCGACAAGGTCACGATGATCGAATCCGACGACAAGCGCGGCTCCTTCGAGTTCCGTCCTCTTGAGCCGGGCTACGGGATCACCATCGGCAACGCCTTGCGCCGCATCCTGCTCTCCTCCCTGGAGGGTCATGCCATCACCACGGTACGCATCGACGGTGTGGACCACGAGTTCAGCACCATCAAGGGCGTGATCGAGGACATGACCGAGATCGTGCTCAACCTGAAGCAGGTCCGTTTCCGCCGCCAACTGGACGATGTGAGCACCGAGAAGGTCTCCTTCACCGTTACCGGCAAGGACAGCTTCACCGCCGGCGACATCGGCAAACACACCACCGGCTTCCAGGTGCTGAACCCGGACCTGGTCATCGCCCACATGGAGAGCAACGTGAAATTGCACGTGGAACTCACCGTTGGCAAAGGCCGTGGTTACGTGCCCGCCGACGAGAACAAGGTGGAAGGTGCGCCCATCGGCACCATCGCCATCGACAGCATCTTCACACCGATCAAGAATGTGAAGTACAACGTGGAGAACACCCGCGTTGAAGAGAAGACCGATTACGAGAAGCTCACCATTGAGGTGGTTTCCGACGGTAGCATCACGCCGAAGAACGCGTTGCAGGAGGCGGCCAAGATCCTCATCCACCACTTCATGTTGTTCAGCGACGAGCGCATCAGCCTCGACGTGGAAGAGCGCGTGGAGACGGAGGAGTTCGACGAGACCAGCCTGCACATGCGCCAGCTCCTGAAGACCAAATTGGTCGACATGGACCTCAGCGTGCGCGCCCTGAACTGCTTGAAGGCCGCTGACATCGAGACCCTCGGTGACCTGGTGTCCTTCAACAAGAACGACCTCTTGAAGTTCCGCAACTTCGGTAAGAAGAGCCTGACCGAATTGGAGGACCTCGTGGAGAACAAGGGCCTGAGTTTCGGGATGAATGTGAGCAAGTACAAACTGGACAAAGAGTGATCGTAGGGGGCGACGCATATGTCGCCCGCTGCGTGAGCGAAAGCCTACGACGATGAGACACGGAAACAAGAACAACGCGCTCGGCCGCAAGAAGGCCCACCGCGACGCGCTGCTGAGCAATATGGCGGTCTCCCTGATCGAGCATAAGCGCATTGAGACCACGTTGGCGAAAGCGAAAGCGTTGCGTCGGTATGTGGAGCCCTTGATCACCAAAAGCAAGGACGATTCCACGAGCAGCCGCCGTGTGATCTTCAGCGAGCTCCAGAACAAGGTGGCCACGGCGACCCTGTTCCGCGACGTGGCCCCGAAGGTGGCGAGCCGTCCGGGTGGTTATGTGCGCATCATCAAGCTGGGCAACCGCTTGGGTGATGCCGCCGAGATGGCCATGATCGAACTGGTGGACTTCAACACCACGTACACGAAGGAGAAGGCCGCCACTACGGCCAAGAAGACACGCCGCACACGCCGCACCGGTGCATCCAAGACCGCGACGCCGAAAGGGGAGGTCAAGGAGGAGGGTAGTGAAGAGGCCAAAGGGGAGTGAACCACCATCCAACAGCTGTTCAGGAAAGGGCGCCACTGGCGCCCTTTCTCATTGTCGCGGATCGATCAACGGGCCGGGTCCACCCCCTGATCGTTCCTGTGGAACGCTTGTGCTGCGAGGAACAAGATCCAAGGCAGGATCGGCACCAGGAACCTCCCGCCCCACTCGTCATGCGTAAGGCCGATGAGCAACGTGTATGACACCAGGATCGAAGTGACCAGCCCGACAGCGGGTTCCTTCCGCCATCGCCACAGACCGATCATCGCCAGTGGGTAAAGGACGTAGTAGGTCACGGCAAACAGGTTGTGCCCGATCGAATAGTATGGTCGATGCAAGGTGAACAGTGAGCACATCCTGCGCACGGCCAGGTCAAGCCAACCGATCGCACCGTGGCGCTTCCACAGGAAGACCTGCGCTTCTCCGATGCTGCTCCCGGTGAAACTCTCCATCGCTCCGCTGTCTCCCGGCATCCCGGCGATCACATGGGCTTCCACGATCGGTGCCAGTTGTGCAGGCTTGATGCCGGGCAGGAGGATCGAGGCGGCGAAGACCGCACAATATCCGATCAAGCGCAAGGCGCTTCGTTTCCCGGAAGGGGCTGTTCCTGTCCATTTCCAGATGAACGCTGTGCCCACGAAAAGGATCCCCACCGGACGGGCGAAAAGTGTGAGGAGGCCAAGGACCAATGTCCAGGCATCCCGAATTTCCGTGCGGGTGATCCGCTCAATGAAAAGGATGCCCAAGCTGGTGAAGAAGGACTCCGTGTAGAGGGCGAGCGTCCAGAGCTGCACCGGATAGCAGAGCAGCAGGACCGCCATCGACAAGTTCCCGAGACCCTTGGAACCGGTGGAGCGTGCCACGATCCGGGAAAGGGCGAAGGCGGACGAGATCCCCAAGCCGATCTGGGCCAGCACCGCAAGCCATAGCGACCCAAGTGCCACGAACGGCAATAGGAACAGGACGTATGCCCCGTACTTGAGGTAGTTCCCGGTCAGGTCATGGAAGTCACCGTGCAGCACTTCCGTCGCGCAGCCGACATATTTCAGTGCCTCCTTGTCCGTCAGGACCCCTTGGTGCAGGAAGATCCCGAGCAGGAATAGCAGGTGGGCGCCGAGGATGATCCAGCGGGCGGCGGGCCGTGAAAGCCACGTGAGCAGGGCGTGCGGGAAGGCGATGATCAAAAGTAGGTGCAGCGTTATCAACACCTGTGGACGATCTGCTCCTTTCGCTTCCGTACCTCCGGGTATCTTTGCCATCCCGAAGACCTTTGGACCAGATGCTCGTAAGCCAGCGCCCTGAGGCCATCCTGCTGCTCGCCGATGGGACCATTTTCCGAGGCCGCGCGATCGGTGCTCCGGGGGTCACCACGGGAGAGATCTGCTTCAATACCGGGATGACCGGTTACCAGGAGATCTTCACGGACCCGAGCTATACGGGCCAGATCATGACGCTGGCCACACCACACGTCGGTAATTATGGAGTGAACACCGATGAGGGGGAGGGTGATCGCATCAGCATAGCCGGTCTCGTCGTGAAGAAATTCAGTGAGGTATGGAGCCGTCCTGGTGGAACGGGTTCCTTGGACGATCTCCTGAAGGACCAGGGCATCGTTGGGATCAGCGACATCGATACGCGCAAGCTGGTGCGCCACATACGCGACAATGGAGCGCAGAATGCGTTGATCAGCAGCACGGAGAAGGATATCGACACGCTGAAGAAGAAATTGGCGGCGGTACCGTCCATGGCCGGACTTGAGCTATCGAGCCGTGTGAGCACGGGCGCGATGTACGAGATCGGGGATCCGAAAGCCGCGCACCGCGTGGCCTTGGTCGACTTCGGCGTCAAGCGCAACATCGAGCGCTGCTTGGTCGAACGTGGTTGTCGTGTTGCCGTATTCCCCATGAACAGCCCGCTGGAGAAGATGCTGGCCTGGAAGCCCGATGGGTTCATGCTGAGCAACGGTCCCGGCGATCCCGGTGCGATGCCGACCAGCGTGACGTTGGTGAGGAGCATTGTCGAAAGTGGGATCCCCGTCTTCGGCATTTGCCTGGGCCATCAATTGATCGCCGAAAGCCTGGGCATGGCGACGGAGAAGATGCACCATGGCCATCGCGGGATCAACCATCCGATCAAGGACCTGACCACAGGCCATGACGAGGTGACTTCCCAGAACCATGGCTTCGTGGTGCGCCGCGCCGATGCCGAGAAGAATTCCGCCGTTGAGATCACGCACGTCCACCTCAATGACGGCAGTGTCGCCGGCTTTCGTCTGAAAGGTCGCCCGGTGTTCTGTGTACAGTACCACCCCGAAGCTGGCCCCGGGCCTTATGACAGCCGATACCTCTTCGATCGTTTCGTCGGGAACATGAGCAGCGCGGTCCGCGTAGAACGCGCCCAACCCTTGAACGCATAACCGTTTCCAGAATGAGTTTGATCGCCAAGATCCAGGCCCGCGAGATCCTTGATTCCCGTGGCAACCCGACAATAGAAGTGGATGTATGGACCGATACCGGCCACATGGGTCGCGCGGCGGTCCCCAGTGGTGCCAGCACGGGTGCGCATGAGGCGGCCGAATTGCGCGATGGTGACAAGAAACGCTACCTGGGCAAGGGCGTCCGGAAGGCCGTTGAGAACGTGAACAGCACCTTGAACACCGAGCTGAACGGTGCGCTGATCACCGAACAATCCATGATCGACAAAGCGTTGATAGGGCTTGATGGGACCAAGAACAAATCGAACCTGGGTGCGAACGCGATCCTGGGAGTGAGCCTTGCCGTGGCGAAGGCTGCGGCGAGTGCCGTCAACCTGCCGCTGTACCGGTATGTCGGTGGGGTGAACGCGAACACCTTGCCCGTTCCGTTGATGAACATCCTCAACGGCGGTGCCCACGCCGACAACAAGGTGGACGTTCAGGAATTCATGATCATGCCGGTCGGTGCAAAGCACTTCGCGGACGGTTTGCGCATGGGTGCCGAGATATTCCATCAGCTGAAGACCGTTCTGAAGAAGAAGGGTCTGAGCACCAACGTGGGCGATGAAGGCGGCTTCGCACCGGACCTGAAGAGCAACGAAGACGCGCTGAAACTGGTGATGCAGGCGATCGATCAGGCGGGTTACGAACCGGGCCAGGACGTGGTCCTCGCTTTGGATTGCGCCAGTACGGAATTCTACGACGCCAAGAAGAAACGCTACACGTTGGAAAGCACCGGTGATAGCCTGACCAGCGACGAGATGGTGGCGATGTGGGCCGACTGGGCCAAGCGCTACCCCATCGTGAGCATCGAGGACGGCATGTCCGAGGACGATTGGGCGGGTTGGAAGAAGCTCACCGATACCCTCGGTGGCAAAGTGCAACTCGTCGGCGACGATCTCTTCGTGACCAACACGGTACGACTTGGCGAGGGCATTGCATCGAAGACCGCGAACAGCATCCTGGTGAAGGTGAACCAGATCGGTACGCTCACGGAAACGATCGAGGCCGTCGACCTGGCGCACCGCGCCGGTTATACGAGTATCATGAGCCACCGCAGTGGCGAAACGGAGGACAGCACCATCGCCGATCTGGCCGTGGCCCTCAATTGCGGCATGATCAAGACCGGAAGCGCCTCTCGAAGCGACCGCATCGCAAAGTACAACCAGTTGTTGCGCATCGAGGAGCAGTTGGGTGCTGCTGCGCGGTATCCCGGACGCAGCTTGCGCTACGTGGGCTGAGTTTTTGGAAGTACGTGGTCCGCAGCGGGAGCATCGGACACCGTGAACTGCTCACTGCAACCTGCACTCTCCCTGTTATTGGCTCAGCTTGATGTACTGATCGAGCAGCACCTGTTCCAGTGCTTTCCCGTTCAAAAGCTGTTCGTTGTCCTCGCGAGCGCTTCGCGATGTATCCCGGCGTTGAAGGAGAAGGCCTGAGAGGTTGTCGTAAACCTGTGCTTGCGTCGCATCGGCGATACCGAAACCATCGTCGAACGTCCAGAATGCGAAGTGCGGGCGGCTGGCATCGAAGAGGTCCTTGCTCCAAATGAAGCGAGGGAGTGACAGGTTGAGCTGGGCCAGCAGAGTTGCCGCCAGGTCCACATGGCATCCGAACGTTGCGTTCTGTTCCCCACGCAGTTCGTTCCGTAGAGCGCCTCCGGTGAACAACAACGGGATGCGGTGCCGCTCCGCCGCGAAGCTCCCACGGTTGTGCGGAAGGAAATGGCCATGGTCGGCAACGATGATGAACAACGTGCTGTCGTACCACGGTTGCTTCTTGCTACCATCAAGGAATGCGGCCAGAGTGCGATCGGTGTAATGCACGCTGTTGCGGTACTGTTGCGGTTGGTCGCTCCCCGGGAAGCCTTCATCCAACGGCACATCGAACGGTTCGTGGCTCGTGCTGGTCATCACCGTATGGAAGAACGGTGGTGACGCATTCCCTGCCTCTTTCAAATGGAACGCGAAGAGCTCCTCATCGTATGCGCCCCATCGTGTACGCCGCATGATGGGGAATGAATTCTCGTCATGGACCTTGTCGAAGCCCATGGCCTCCAAATAGGCCCTTGTATTGGCGAACGCCACGTCGCCGGCGTAGTAGTAGGTGGATCGGTATCCGGCCGAATCCAGGACGTTCACGAAACTGGGCAATCGATCGAACTTGCCGTACTGGCGTATGATCGTCGTTTTCGGTTGCGACGGAAAACTGCTGATCGTGGCGCACAGGCCCTGTTCCGTGCGGAATCCAGTGGAATAGAAGTTGGTGAAGAGCAAGCCGTCCTTCGCAAGGCGGTCGAAGCCCGGCGTAACACCGCTGTCCCCACCCAGGGCACCCACGACATCCGCGGTCCAGCTTTCCAAAAGGATCAGCACGATATTCGGCCTTTCGGTGTTCAGTATTCTCTGTGATACGCCGTCATTCTTCGCATGCAACGCTGCAAAGCGGCGATCGGCCTCCTCTTTCGGCATGAAGGCATACGGGTTCGCGGTGATCTCGGGAGGTTCGGCCAGCAGTACGATCACATTCCAGGTCCCGTTCAGCGCGCCGAGGTTCAGGATCGGATGCGCCGAGTGATAGGACCAACTGCGATCGATGGGGAAGGGTTGGAAACCACCTCGCATGCCGATGAACAGCAACGCCGGGACCAGCAACGACGCAGACCATTTGGTCCACACCTTCCCTGCAGCGAAGGACCGAAGGTGATCGATGCGGGAGAGCAGGATCAGTGCGATCGCAGCCTCCGCAAGGAAGATGACGAAGAGCTGCGCGACGGGCGCTCCGGTCGCCCCGTGCATGGCTTCTTCCGGGTAAACGAGATAGGAAAGGGCCTTGTGGTTGACCTTCGTGCCCCATGCCGCGAAAAGTCCGATGTCGGCCACGTGGATGAAACTGCTGATCAGCACCATCGCCACGACGAACACGCGGATGCCGACGCGAAGTGCACGGATCTCCTTGAACATCAGGACCAGTCCGCACAACGCGACAGGTAGTGTCAGGTAACACGCGGTCGCAAGGTCCATGGGCAACGCACGGAGGTAGCTGTACCCGATCGCTCCGGCATCGATCCCAGCAAGCCGTTCCGTATCGAAGAAGAGGAAGGTCGTCTGCTGGAGCAGGAAGAGAAAGGTCCAGAAAAGTACCAGGACGAGCAGGTAGCGCAGCAATTTTCCCATGCGATCGGCGGCACGAACTTACCGATGGAGCAGTGCTCCCGCGTAGACCATGGGCCTTACCTGGCTATCACCACTTGTCCGACATGGGAGCTGTTGCCCCGCGCGTCGGTGAATTGGAGGTTGTAGCTCCCGTTCGCTGCCCCATCCAGTGGGATCTGCACCGGGCTACCGGTGCATGGAACGCGGCGCACTTCCTGTCCGAGCCCATCCATCAGGATGATCATGCCGCGTAGACCCGCGTTTGCAGTGGAGATCGTCACAAGATCCTGCGCGGGATTGGGCTGCACTGACCAGTTGATCGACGCTCCACCGGTCTCCGCAATGCCTACCGGACTCTTGCGCCAGGCGAACGCATACTCGCCCGTCCGGAGGCTGTCGATGTTCATCCAGCCGTATCCATCCGTCGGGCTGCCGAAGGACAGCACATCGCTGGCCCACTCTTCCCACGGCCTCTCAGGGCCGCTGCGATGGAGCAGTACCAGGCTGTCCTCATGGAACTCGACGCCGAGGGTATCGTGCATCAAACCGGTGTCGAGAAGATCATTGCCCGAAGTCCGACCATCGAACGTGACCCGGGCTTGGAAACGATGGGCATCCGTCCAGTTTCCGGTGATCCGCCAATAGCGATCCGGGGAGATCACGTAGGCGAAAGGCTCGATGTAGGTTCCTTCGTCAGGCGGCACCCAGTATTGTTCCATCCGCACGACCACTGGGTCACCCGCCTCGGGCATCAGTTCGAAGTTGGCGATATCGGACGCCACGGTCCCCGTTGTGGTGATCGTGTCCGTCTCGCCGGTCATCGCCAGTGAGATGCGATCATCATCATTGATCCAAACCCAACCGGGTTCGAACGGAGTGGTGAACGACACGAAGGTGGAAGCCCCGCCGACCATCACCGTATCGCGGAAGATGTTGCCCGGGTCAACGCCTACCACGGCGATGGTCACCGGTACGTTGTGGTACAGGGTAGCCGGACCTCGAAGTTTCTGGCCGATGGAGAGCGAGGTGCTCCAGCCATCCTCTCCTTGTGTGAAGGATTGTTCGTCGATCTCGAACGCGGCCCATCCGGGCTGTTGGATCCAGTCGGCGAAATAGTCGGTCATGTCGATCCCTGTGGCTTGGGTCAGGTGGTCGCGGAGCATGGTGGTATTCACCGGCTGGAACGCGTAATTGGTCAGGAAACTCGTCAGGCCTGCGCTGAATGCCTCGTCCCCGAGATAGCTCCGGAGCGTGTGCAACACATCGGCGCCCTTGTTGTACGAGTGTTCGCCATAGGTCCACGTTTGCGGCATTTCACTGAGCGTCCACCAGCCCTCGTCCAACGTATGGGCGCGATGCACCATGTTCCGGTGGTTGTTGCGTACTTCCGTCATGTAGCGCTCTCTGCCATGCACGTGCTCCAGGAAGAGGTAGCTCAGGTATTCAGCGAAGCCTTCGTTGATGTACATCTCTTCAGCACGGTCGCATGTCACCAGGTCTCCGAACCAATGGTGCGCCAGCTCGTGGGCCATGGTGGCTTCGTACTGCAGGCTGCCCGAAGCGATGGATCTCGGATAGTGGATGCTCGTGGCATGTTCCATGGCCCCAAGCGTGGTGAGGACATAACCTACCCGATCCCATCGGTAGGGCCCGAAGACCTCCTCGAAGTGGGCGAAGGCATCCGGCAAATGCGTGAACGAACTTTTCATCGCCGTGGTATCACCAGCGGCTGCGATCAGTTCAACGGGTATGTCCGACCCGCTCACGCTCGGGAAGGTGTCTCGCGCAACCACGAAGTTGGCGGCGGCCACCGAAGCGAGGTACGCCGGCATGGTCTCGTCGATCCGCCAATGGTTCACCAGGGTATCGCCACCCAAGGCGGTACGTTCAATGAGCAGACCGTTGCACCAGGCCTTTTTTCCGCCAGCGGTCTTGATGAGGAACTCGTAGGTGTTCCGTTCGGTGAAGTTGTCCAGGCAAGGGAACCACACCCTGCCGTACGAGTGAGGAATGCTCTCGAACGCCACACCCAGGTTGTAGATCAGCGATCCACCTGTGTAGAAACCACCGAACCCGCTGCCATCCGTGACAGGGTCGCCGCCGTAGTACACGGTGATGTCCAGCGTATCCGTGGTCCCGATCGGTGCATCCAAAGTGATGTCCAGGGCATTGCCCTCGTGCATGAATTCGAGCTGGCCGGTCGCACCGGTCACGGAATCGACGGTAAGCGCCTCGAGGTCCAGTTGGATATGATCGATCGCTTCATTGCGCGGAGTGAACCGGATGTCGCACCATCCGCTGATCAAGCCTGCCACGGTCAGGTCCAATGTGATGCGTTGATGCAGGATGTCCACCGGCGCCAGGTCCCTCTCCTCGCTTTTGATGTTGACGGCTCTTGTGCTCCGTTTGGCGGACAGACAATCGGTCTGGGCCGGGACGGAACTCACCAGGAAGAGCAGCGCGCTGAAAATGGTCGTTCGGGTGCAGGCAGGTGCGAAATGCAGGATCGGCATGACCAAATGTAGGAAGGACGGAAATCGGCGGATGGTCGTTCCCATTGCGGTTGCAGGATCCCTAACTTTGGGCACCGCCTTTGGGATCCCAAGCGTCAATTGCACATGAAGCCCAGTACCGAACTGCATGACCTGATCAAGTCGCTCTCCAAGTCGGAGAAACGGTTCTTCAAGCTGCATTCATCGCTTCAGTCGGGAGACAAGAACTACTTGCGCATCTTCGATGCGATCGACAAGCAGAAGGCCTATGATGAGGAGGGCATCAAGAAGTTCTTCGCCAAGGAGACCTTCATCAAGCACCTTCCGTCGGAGAAGAACCACCTGTACAAGCTCATCCTGAAAGCGCTACGGGCCTACCATTCGGAGAGCTCGGTAAGCGGGGTGTTGAAACAGGAGATCAAGAACATCGAGATCCTGTACCAGAAAGCGCTTTATGTCGAGTGCAACAAATTGCTCCACAGGGCCAAGAAGATCGCCAAGGACAACGAGCGTTTCTACTATTGGTTCGAGTTGTTGAACTGGGAGAAGATGCTCCTGGAGGAGGCCTACGAATCAGGGGAGTTCACCAAGGACCTTGATGCGCTGATCGAGGAGGAACGGGATGTGATCGAGAAGCTGCGGAACCTTGCGGCGTACCACATCCTGTACAGCAAGATCAACTACGTGTTCAGGAGCGGTGGCTATGTGCGCACGGATGAAGAGCACGCGATGGTCGAGGAGATCAGCGAGCATCCGTTGATCAAGGGCAAGAACACGGCGTTATCGCGTCGTGCGGCGACCATCTGCTTCTACACACAGGGTTTCTGCCAATGGGCCAAGCGTGATTGGCGCACGAGCCTGGAGAAGTTCCAGCGCGTGAAGCAGATCCTGGACGACAACCCGTTGATCAAGGCCGACCTGCCGAAGCGCTATATCCGAACGGTGCATTACATCATCAATGCACAGATCGAGCTATTGGACCTGAAGAGCGCCCGTGCGAACATCAAGTTGATGCGCGAATTGCCCGGAACGCCGGGTTTCCAAGGGCAGAACATCGATGCACAGGTGTTTGTCGCCAGCTTCCTGAGCGAGTTGCGCTTGCTTGACCGTTCCGGTGAACACACAAAGGCGATGTCCATGTCCGAGGCCATCCTGGCGGGCATGGAGCAGTTGGGCGAGCGCCTGCACAAGGAGCATGAGCTGGAGTTCTTCTATACCCTGGCCTGTGTACACTTCGGCGGGAATGAGATGAACAAGGCGTTGTTCTGGTTGAACAAGGTGCTCAACGACAACGAACCCACGTTGCGCCAGGACATCTTCACCTATGCGCGGCTGTTCAATCTGATCATCCATTACGAACTCGGCAATTTCGACCTGCTGGAGTATATCGTGCGGTCCACCCAGCGTTTCCTGAGCAAGCGACAACGTGCGGACCAGATGGAGACGATCCTCATGGACCATATCAAGAAGCTTGCGCGGGCTACCGAACCTTCTGTCAAGCGCGAACTTTTCCGGGCCATGCTGGACCAGTTCCAGCCTTTGCTGAAGGATCCCAACGAAAGCCTTGTCCTCAAGTACTTCGATGTGGTGGCCTGGGTCACCAGCCACGTGGAGGGGATCCCCTTCAGTGAAGTGGTGCGCAGGGCTACGGCCGACAGCCGCTGACCCGACCGGGAACTCAGGGTCGCGAGGTGCTGGAGGCCAGGTTGGCCACACCGGTCACCGTGAACTGCGTTCTGCGATTCGCCTGGTGCTCTTCCTCGGTACACTTCACCCCATTACCACAGTCGTTCACGAGTACCTCTTCGCCGTAGCCTTTTGCGACGATGCGCATCGGGTCCACCCCATGACGGATGAGGTAGTTCACAGCGGAGGTCGCACGCGCATCGGATAGGACCAGGTTATACAGGTCGCCCCCACGGCTGTCCGTGTGCGATCCGAGCTCGAAGGACATGCTCGGGTTGTCGTTGAAGATCCTGATGAGCTTGTCCAACTCCACTGCCGCGTCCACCCGGATATCCCACTTGTCGTAGTCGTAATAGATGTTGTTGATCGCGATGGCCTGCCCGATCTTCACCGTGGTGAGCTGTATGTTGGCATGGAGCGTGTCGCTGCGGGTAAGGCCCTTGGTGCTCACATTGATCGTGCTCGTCAGCATGTCCTTATTGGAGCCGCGCACGCTGTAATCGCTGTTCGCCTTCAACTTGAATTCGAACTTGCCATCCGGACCGGTCAGCATTGAATTGTCCTCGCCCGTACCGATCTCCGAGAGGATGACCTCCGTATTCGGCAGTAGTCGGTCCTCTTCGTCCATCACGATACCTTCCAGGTAGAACATCGGTTCGTACATGCTGAAGGAGTACACCTGGTCCAGACCATCACGATCACTGCTCAGGTATCCTGCTTTCGAGGTGCTGTCAAGTACGAAGAAGAAATCGTCCTTGGGCGTGTTGATCGGTGCGTTCAGGTTCACGGGCTGCGTCCAATGCCCATCTTGTTCATGGGTCTCGAAGATGTCCAGGCCGCCCATGTTGTTGTGTGCGGTGCTGCTGAAGTGCAATGCATTCCCGTTTACGGTCGGGAACAGCTCATTTCCGGCCGTGTTCACGAAGGGGCCGAGGTTCTCGGGCTCCGACCAGCCCGAACCATTGTCCTTGCAACGCCAGATATCGGAACCACCGAAACCGCCGGCCCTGTCACTGGCGAAATAGAGCGTACGTCCATCGGTCGAAAGTGCAGGATGTCCGGTGGACCATGTCTCACCATTGTATGCGAATGCGCGTAGATCGCCCCACTTTCCGGTACTGCTGTCTAGCCGTGCACGGAAAAGCTTCAAGTGGCTTGTATTGCGATCGTCCTTTTGGATCTTCCGTTCCACGTAATTGCTGCGCGTGAAGTACAATGTCCGTCCATCGGCGCTCACCGTTGCCGGACCTTCGTGGTAACCACCGTTCACCGATCCTGGAAGAGGCATGGCGGGTAACCAGGTCACCTCGGTTTTCGACTCGCAGTAGTAGAGGTCGAGAAAGGACCGTTCGTTCCACGGATTTGCTTTGGGATCCTTCAGTTCACGCTCTCCGGCCACCAGCAATCCCTTTCCGTATATCGTTCCGCCGAAGGCCGTAACGACACCTGGAAGGGTCAGTCGGTTCACGAAGAAGCGACCACTGTCCAGATAGAAGGACTTGTATCCTTGCGTGGATTCATAAAGGTCCATCGCACGGCTGTTCTCCGGGGTCTGGCTGATGACGCGGAGAAAAAGACCACTTGCACGTTCGTGCTCCCCGAGGCCCATCAACACTTCTCCATAGGCTAGCGCCGTATCCCCGGTCACGGGCAGGACAGAATCCAGTTTCGCATAGTTCTTCCGCGCCTCCGGCAGTGCGTTGTGCCGACGGTAGGAATCGGCGAGCCGTGCGCGGGCACCTCGATCCTCCTTGTGTTCAAGCGCCCGTTCATAGAGTCGCTCGGCCTTCGGGAATTGCATCAGGTCATGGGCCTGGTCCGCACGTTGTAAGCGCGCGGTGGAACAGGCCGCGAGAACGACCAGTAAAAGCACGGGGAGGGGCGTACGGTGCTTCATCGTCATCAGAAGTAGCGAGGGGTCTTGATCCTGATGGGTTCCTTCCCGAAATCCAGGCCCAGCAACACCTCGTGACTGCCGTTGTTGTAGTTGCGCAGTTTGGAAGTGGTCATATCGTACGCATAGCCGATCCGCAATTGGGGATTGACCTGGTATTCCACCATGCCAACGATCGCATCACCGGTCCGGTACCCTGCTCCGAGCCAGATCCGTTCCTTATAGAGGATGTTGCAGTTGATGTCCGCCTCAACAGGAGCGGATGGTGTGTACTTCACCAGGGTGCTCGGCTTGATGTCGAACGACTCGTTCAACGTGAACACCTGGCCCGCATGCAGGTAGTAGTGCTGGGTGAAATAGTGGTCCAAAGCGCTTCCTGCGTTCATGGAGATCTGGCCGTCAGCCGCGTAGATGGTGGGTACGGAAAGTCCCAGGTAAGCCGTTGTGCTGTACCAGTACATGCCGAAACCGAACTTTCCTACGAGCTTATTGCTGATGTTGTTCGCGAATACCTGGTCATTCGCATCCCAGTAGGTAAGGTTGCTGAGTTGGGCCGAGTAGACCGACAGCCCGGCGCGGAGGCCGAAAGCCAGTTTGCTGGTCTCGTTCACCCGGATATGGTAGGCATAGTGCCCGGCCATGTCCAGGTCCCGGCTGACCCCGATCTGGTCGTGGACGATGGAGAAGCCCGCACCCATTTTTCCCTTCAACAAGGGAGCATCGATGGCCATCATGCTGGTCTTGGGGGCACCCTCGATCTGGGTCCATTGTGTGCGGTGCAGGAGGCTGGAGCTCATGTAGGCGTGGCTGCCGGCATACGCGGGGTTCAGGAAGAGCTGGTTGAACATGTACTGGCTCACCATCACCTCCTGCTGCGCGAAGGCGGAGGATAAGCATCCGGCGGTCAGGGCCGGTAGCAGGATGTTGCGGAGGGACGTCATGACGTTGTTCGTTGGTGATCAGCGACGCAGGTCGACGAACCCTTGCAGGGTGCGCATGCCGTCGTTCAGGGAAAGGATGATGAAGTAGGTGCCGTTGGGCAACTGCTCGCCCTGGCTGTTGTCACCCGCCCATTCGTTCTTGTAGTTGGGCTGCTCGTAGACCACATTGCCCCAGCGGTTCAACACGGTGAGTTGGTTCTTCGGGTAGCCCTCGATACCATGGACCACGAAGGTGTCGTTGGATCCATCCGCGTTCGGGCTGAAGCCGTTCGGCATTTCCACATCGATGCTTTCGGTCAAGGTCACTTCGAGCGTCGCGGTGCAACCGTTCGCATCCGTAACGAGCAACGTGTACGTTCCAGCGGCCAATCCGGATACGCTTTCCGTGGTGGCACCATTGGACCATTGGTATATGTAGGGCGCTATGCCCCCGCTGACCGCCGTGGTAATGCTGCCGTCGCTGGCTCCATAACTGCTCACATTGTGCCCGCCATCGTAAACGGAGATCACGGTATCGATCGCGATGGCCGTGTTCTCCGTGATGGTGTAGGAATTCGTGAACACGCAGCCGCTGCCATCGGTGATCGTCACCGAGTAGGACCCTGCCGCGACGTCGTTCAGGTCTTCCTCTACGGTGCCGTTGCTCCACATGAAGGAGTAGGGCAGGGTGCCGTTCGTGACAGTGAGGTCGACCCCGCCTTCCGATGTGCCATGGCAATCAACGGTGTTCAGTTCAGCATCCACATTCACACCGGAGGAGCCGTTCACCAAAGCAATGCTCGAGGCCGTACATCCGTTCGCATCGGTCACGGTCACGTTGTAGGTGCCGGGGGCGACATCGACGAGGTCCTCAGCAATGGTGCCATTGTCCCAAGCATAGCCATATGGCGCACTACCTCCGAGGACCGTGAGGTCGGCCGATCCATTGGTGGTGCCGCAATCGGCGGCTTCCGTTGTGGTGGACACTTCCAATTGCGCAGGTGCGATCAACTCGAGGCATTGCTGTGCCGTGCATCCGTTCGCATCGGTCACATTGAGGCAATAGGTCCCGGCCGTCAATCCACTGATGTCCGCTCCGCTGGCCGTGAAGCCGTTGGGCCCGGTCCAGGCGTATGTGACCGGGGCCGCACCTCCTGTGATCGTGCTGGTGATCGAACCGTCCGCGAGACCGTTGCAGGAGATCACGCTTCCACCCGGGTAGGTAAAGGCGTTGAGCACAGGTGCGATAGGCTCGGGTGCGACGACATCGACGACATGTTGGTACGTGCAACCATTCAGGTCTGTGATATCCACGGTGTAGGTGCCACCGATCAGACCGCTGATATCCTCGCTCGTTGAAGTGAAGCCATTCGGGCCGTTCCAGAGGTGGACATAGCTTCCATTACCGCCGTGCGTTGTGAGGTCGATGGCGCCATCGCTTGCCGATTCACAGGTCGTGTTGAAGCCGCCGGCATAGGTGGTCACGATGGAGCTCGCATAAAGTGCCGTATCAGGCTGGGTAAGCGTTACCGTGGTGAAGAAGTTGCACTGGTTCGCATCGGTCACGACGAGTTCGTAGTTGTAGTCACCGGCCGGCAATCCGGTCACGTCCTCCGTGGCGAATTCAAGACTGTCCGGACCGCGCCAGTTGAACACGTATGGTCCGGTCCCGCCGCTTACCGTGGCATCGATGCTACCATCGCTCGCGCCATAGCAACTCACGTTGGTGCCGCTCGGATAGAGCGATAGGGCCAGGTTCGCATCGACGCTCGTGTTCGGCTGGGTCAACGTCACCGTTGTGTCCAGTTGGCAGCCGTTCAGGTCGGTGATCGTGATCAGGTAATCGCCTGCGACGAGGCCCTGGTTCTGCAACGCCGCCGAGGTGTATCCTCCTGGCCCATTGATGAGCAGGGAGAAGGGCGTGGAACCACCTTGCGGTGTGAGTTCGATCACCCCCGAGCTATCCCCTTGGCATTGCAGGTTGTACAGGCCATAGAAGGAGACATAGGTACCACTGGTGATCGGTGCCGGTCCCATGAGGTCCGTGGAGAATGTATTGTCGCATCCGAGGCCATCGCTCACGGTCACGGAATACGTGCCGTTCACAAGGCCGCTCAGGTCCTCATCGGTAGAGGTGTATCCGTTCGGCCCGGTCCACGCGAACGCGTACGGGGCACCACCACCGGTCATCGTCAGGTCGATCGATCCAGCGGACTGGTCTGCGCACAGGTTGGAGTTGCCTGCGAAGCTTGCCTGCAATGGTTGGGGGGCGGTGAGCGTAACGGTCGTGTCCGTGGAACATCCGTTCGCATCGCGCACGATCAGCGAATAGTCACCGGCGCTCAAACCACCGAGGTCCTCCTGTTGAGAGCCGAACCCGCTCGGTCCGGTCCAGTCGAAGTTGTACGCGGGGGTACCGCCGGATACGGTGAGTAAGATGCCTCCATCATTGCCTGCGCAGCTTACTGGTGCCCCGCCGAAGTCGGTCAGTTCGATCACCACATCCAATGGACCTGGTTGTGTCAATGTCGCGGTGGCACCACCAGTGCAACCGTTGCTGTCGGTGACGGTCAGGTCATAGTCACCCGCGGTCAGACTGGTAAGGTCCTGATCGGAGCTCGAGAAGCCGTTCGGCCCGCTCCAGGCATAGGTGTAGCCAGGTGTTCCGCCAGTGACACTGGCATCGAACACGCCCACGCTGACTTCGGAGCATGGGATGTTGAATCCACCGTTGTAGGTGATACTGGAGAGGGTCACAGCGACGAGTGCGGGTTCGGTCAACGTGGTCGTGCCTGCCTCGCTGCATCCGTTCGCATCGGTAACGATCAGATCATAGGTGCCTGCGGCGAGTGCATTGATGGATGCACTGGTCGCGGTGAATCCGTTCGGGCCGGTCCACGCGATATCGTATGGTGTCGTACCACCACTTATCGTGGCCGCGATATCGCCATCATTGCCGCCTGCGCAGGTGATGTTGTTCCCGCCGGGGCGAAGCGTGGTGGAAAGACCGATCGAAACGGTAGCCGGTGCAGTGAGCGTGTAGGAAACGGTGGCAGCACAGCCGTTCAGGTCGGTCACCGTCACATCGTACGTGCCCGCCGTGATACCGGACAGGTCCTCATCGGTAGCACCTGTGCTCCACAGGAAGGAGTATGGTCCAACGCTACCATCGACGGTGAGGTCGATAGTGCCATCGGTCGCACCGTTGCACGTCACGTTGTTCCCATTGATGCTTGAGAGAACGGCGGCAACATCCAACGGTGTCGGTGCGGTCAGCCAGATCGATGCGGCTTGCGCGCATCCGTTCGCATCGGTCACGGTAACTTGGTACAAGCCCGCGCCGAGGCCGTTGATGTCCTCGTCCGTGGAACTGAAGCCGATACCATCGGACCAGTTGACCGCATATGGTGCAGTGCCGCCGGTGATGGTCAGGTCGATCGCACCGTCCGTCGCGCCGGCGCAGGAGATCTGGTTGCCGCCTGGGAATGCCCCGGCCTGGAGGCTCAGCGTGAACACAGGGGAGGGGATGAGGGTGATGTTCGCGTTCGAGACGCAACCGTTGGCATCCTGGACAGCCACTTCATAGGTCCCCGCATCGAGAGCGGCGATATCCTCACTGTTCGCCGTGAATCCGTTCGGTCCGGTCCAGTTGAAGGTGAAGGGGGCTGTTCCACCGGCCAACGCAAGGTCGATGCTACCATCGGCAGTACCAGAACAGCTCGTGTTGCTTCCGTTGAAATCTGCAGCGGTGAGGATCGGGTCCATTACCGCAGGAGCGGTCAGGGTGAAGTCGGCCGTGGTGCTGCATCCGTTCAGGTCCGTGATCAGCACATTGTAGTCCCCGGCGGCAAGGCTTGTGGGATCCTCGTCCGTGGAGCCGAACCCGTTCGGTCCGTTCCACGAGTAGGAATAGCCACCTGCGCCACCGCTCGCGGTAAGGTCGATGCTTCCATCGCTGGAGCCGTTGCAGGAAACACTGTTGCCGTTGAAGTCCACGAGCGTACCGATGGCAATGAGCGATGCTGGCTCAGTAAGTAGCACGGTCGTGGTGGTCGTGCATCCATTGGCGTCGGTACCGTTCGCAGTGTAACTGCCTGCGAACAGATCGGTGATGGTCGCGCCGTTCGCTGTGAAGCCATTGGGTCCGGTCCATTCGATGGCGTACGGTTGGGTTCCACCAGCGAGTGTCAATTGGACGCTGCCTGTCGAAGCACCGTTGCAACTGATCGCGTCACCGCTGATCGAGGTCGATGTCAATATTGAGCTGGAGAGCGGCTGTGGTTCGGTCAACGTCGCCGACGCACTGCTCGTGCAACCGTTGGCGTCTACGATGGTCACATCATATGTGCCGGCCATGAGACCCGTCGGATCCTCCACATTGCTACTGTACCCGTTCGGGCCGGTCCAAGCGGTGGAGTATGGTGCGGTGCCGCCGAAGATGAAGGCGTCCAGTTCACCATCGCTCGCTCCGGTGCAACTGACGTTGTTACCACCGAACACACTGGTATGGACGATCCCTCCGAGGGTGGCAGGAGAGGTCAGCGTGGTATTGAGCGTCATCGCGCATCCGTTGGCATCGGTCACCGTCGCTGTATAGGTTCCACCTTGCAAATTGCTGATGTCCTCGCTGCTCGCAACGAAGTTGTTCGGTCCACTCCATTGGAACGAGTATGGTGTCGTACCTCCGGTCGCGTCCAGATCGATCGCACCATCGCTCGCTCCTGCGCAACTCACTCCCGAGCCACCGATGAAGGAGGTCGGCGTTGCGCTCACATGCAACGAACCGGGCTGGCTCACATTGAAGCTTTCGGTTTGGACGCAGCCATTGGCGTCCGTGACGCTCACTTGATAGATGCCGGCGGACAATCCTGATACATCCTCCGTGTTCATGGCGAAACCGTTGGGGCCGTTCCAGATATGGACATACGGGGCTGTTCCACCGATCACATCGGCATCCACCGCCCCGGTCGAGGAACCCTGGCAGGCGGCGGTAGTGATGGTCCCGGTGATCACCATTGCACCAGGTTCTTGGATGGTCACGGTCGTGTCCTTTACACATCCGAAACCATCGACCACATGCAGTGAGTATGGGCCGGCGTCCAGTCCGACGAGGTCCTCATCAGCTGAGGTGAGGCCGTTTACGTCCGTCCAGACGTGTGTGTATGGGCCCTGCCCACCGGTCAGCAAAAGATCGATGGATCCATCCTGGGCACCGAAGCATGAGATGTCCGTGACGTTCGTGCTCGCCAGCAGGGATGCGGAGGAACCGATGATCGTTACCGGATATTGCTTCACAAGGGAACATCCGTTGTTATCGGTCGCCATCACGGTATACAAGCCCGGAGCAAGACCGGTCGCTGTAGGACCATTTGTTACGGGCTGCGTATCCCAAGAGATGGTGAACGAACCGCTTCCACCGGTGAGGGTGATGCTGGCCGATCCATCGTTGGCACCGGAGCAGGTCTCGGGCACCACCTGGTCGAAGAAGGCATCCACTGGGGTGCTGGGTTCAGCAATGGTTGCCGCATCCGTTGCGGTGCAACCGTTCGCGTCCGTTATGGTCACGGTATAGGCGCCGGCCAGGAGGCCTGTTGCGCTGGCAGTCAATTGTGCAGGAGCACTGTCCCAACTGAATGCGTATGGGGCCGTACCACCATTCCCGGCTGCGGTGGCCGTGCCTTCAGCGGCCCCGAAGCACAGCACGTCCGTGGATCCAGTTACAGCCACGGTAAGTGGTGCAGTGGGACCAAGGATGGTGACGTTCTGGGTGGTGGAACATCCGTTGGCATCGGAGATGGTGCAGGTCCAGGTTCCAGCAGGGAGGCTGCTGGCGGAGGCACCGAGTTGGACGGGCGTGGTGTTCCAGGAGTAGGAATAGGGAGCGGTGCCGTTGGCAGCGACCATCTGTGCTACGCCGGAGCTGTTACCGAAACAATCCACGGCGGCCACTTGGGACCCGGTACCGGATAGTGCGGCAGCCTGCGTGAGCGTGATGGCGGCATTGGCGCTGCATCCGTTGGCATCGGTGACCAGCAGGTTGTAGGCCCCAGCGATCAAGCTGGCGATGTCCTCATCTGCTGAGACGAACCCTGCAGGCCCGGTCCATGCGGTGGAGATGGGGGCGACGCCGCCGTTGAGCGTAGCCTCGATGCTACCGGTATTGGCGCCGTTGCAACCCACGTTCCAGCCGCCGTTGACCACCGGCGCTGACAAAGCGGCGGTGA
>DEQO01000109.1 GCA_002360495.1 Flavobacteriales bacterium UBA3364 | reverse complement strand
AGGAAGGGGGCGCCAAAGCAGGCGGAGAAGGTCGATTGTGGTTCGGTGACACCGAGTTCCGTGCCCGCCACTTTGGCCGTGTATCCACTGATGAAGTGGTACATCGCCTGGCCAGGGCTCAGCTTACTGATCGGAGGCAACACACCGTAGGCATCGCAGGTAAGGAAGAAGATGTTCTTCGGATGCCCGCCAACACTGGGTTCAGCGATGTTATCGATGTGATCGATGGGGTAGCTCACACGGGTGTTCTCCGTCTTGGTGCCATCCTTGAAATCCACTTTCGTGGTGCCTTCCTCGAACACGATGTTCTCCAAAATGGAACCGAACTTGATGGCATCCCAGATCTGGGGCTCCTTCTCCTTGGTCAGGTCGATGCACTTGGCGTAGCAACCGCCTTCGAAGTTGAAAACACCCTTATCGCTCCAGCCGTGCTCATCGTCACCGATGAGCCTGCGGTCCGGGTCGGCGCTCAGGGTGGTCTTGCCGGTGCCGCTGAGACCGAAGAACACGGCCGTATCGTTGTCCTTGCCGATGTTGGCGCTGCAGTGCATGCTGAGCACGTTCTTTTCCTGTGGAAGCACGTAGTTCAGCACGGTGAAGATGCCCTTCTTGATCTCACCGGTGTACCCCGTGCCACCGATCAGGATCATCTTCTTGCTGAAGTTGAGGACGGCGAAATTGTGCTGGCGGGTACCGTCCTTGGTGGCGTCCGCCTTGAAATCGGGAACGCAGAGGATGTGCCATTCGGGTTCAAAGGTCTCCAGTTCAGCGGCGGTCGGTCGTAGGAACATGTTGCCCGCGAACATGGCGCTGGACGGGTACTCGGCCACAACCCGGATGTTGAGGCGATAGGTCGGGTCGGCACAGGCGTACGCGTCCTTCACATACACGTCACGGCCCATGAGGTAGGCGGCCATCTTGTCGTGCAACAGGTCGAACTTCTCCTGGGTGAAGGGGAAGTTGACATCACCCCACCACACCGTACCCTCGGTCTTGGCATCCTTCACACAGAACTTGTCCTTGGGGCTGCGGCCGGTGAACTCACCGGTGTCGATGGCCAGTGCGCCGCTGTCAGCCAGGACGGCTTGTCCGTTCACGATTGCGTGCTCGACGAGTTCTGCTGGTTCGAGGTTCCAGTAGGCGTCACCCACGCGTCCGAGACCGATCTTCGAGAGGTCGGCATTCTTCGGTTTCTGACCGAATTCGTTCATGTGCTTATCTGTTGTGAATAGGATCGCAAAAGTACGGGGAACGGGGATCCTGCGGCTAACGGACGTCAGTTCCCCGTAAAGCGGTTACTAACAGGACCGCCCAACCGGCCATGAAGAGCAGCCCGCCAAGGGGAGTGATGGGCCCCAGGATCGGACTGAGTGCATACGTCCCTAGCAACTCCCTGGTGCTCAGTAGGTAAATAGATCCACAGAACAGGAACACCCCGCCGATGAACAAGCGCCGGACCCAGTTGCCAGCGGGCGTTGGAACACGGGAGTCCAAGGCGGCCAGGAGCACTAGGCCGAGGCCATGATAGAACTGGTAATCGACCGCGGTCTTCCATTGGGCCAATGCCTCAGGGGAAAGCCTGACTTTCAACGCGTGGGCCCCGAAGGCCCCACAAGCTACTCCGACCAAGAGGACGCCTGCTCCCCAGGCAAGGGATCGTTTGTACATGGGGCGAAGATCCGCAGCAGGAACGATACTCCGCAGCCAGGGCCAGGAACAAAGAACCCCGGTCGTTGGACCGGGGCTCCTCGGAGGATGCGATGATCAGTTCTTGTTCAACTTCTCCATTTCCTTGTCGAAGGTCTCCTTGAACTTCTCGTAGTCGTAGTCGATCTTCAGGCGCTCGTCCTTGCTCAGGCGATCGTTGTAGGCGGCCAACAGATCCTGTGCGCTCAGCTCGATGGCGACGTAGGCCTTGTAGTTGCCGGTAGCGTTCACCTTCATCATCTTCTCGCAGATGGTGCGGGTACCGGTCAGCTTCTGGTCGACCACTTCGCGGGTGAGGCCCTCGAAACGCTCGGCTACCTCTTCCTTGTTGTTCATCTCGCGGCTGTTGACGTAGTTGTCGATGACGCCTTTCAGCTGGGTGTTGATATCGCTGGCCATTTGCGCACGGGCATTGGCGAGGGCCTTCTTCTTGGCCGTGGCCTGGTCCATGCTCTCGCCGAGGTTGTTGGCACGGAAGTTCTTATCGTTCGTGAAGAACTCCGGACCAGAGCATTCCATCTTCACCTCCGTTTCACCGGAAGGAGGGGCGGCAGCGGCAGCCGCTTTCTTTTTGCTCTTGCAGGCGGTCATGGCACCGGACAGCATCAGGGCGGTCATCAGTACCGTAATGGAACGGTTCGTGGTCAGGGTTTTCATGTTGTGGAGCGTGATGTGTCTTGCAGGGTGGGGATTCCAATTCTGTGCCAAACTTCGCGAATGCCCGCCATTCCTCAATGGAAAGAGTTCATGATGCCGGGCACCAGCTCCTTCCTGATCTCGGGGATGGCTTTCTTGAAGCTCTCGAGGCCGGCCTTCTGGTAGTTCAGCTGAACGCCCTTCACGCCCTGTTTTCCGCCTTCGTAGACCACTTCCTGCGTTTTTCGGTCGCGGAAACTGTAGGTCACATCGAGGAATGCCGTGAAGAAACCGTTGGCCTCACCACCCTGACGGGTATTCGCTTGGAGGGTGAGCAGCAGTTCGGCCTCGCCTTCGCGGTCCACGAAGCGGAAGCCGCGTGTCGTGAGTTCCTCGCGTACGGCAAGCGCCACACCAGAATCGTTCACCGGTTGCCCCAAATTGCTCTCTTGCGCCCTCATGAACACCTTGGGCATCTTCAGGTCGATGATGGCCCGTTGTTCCGGCACGGTGAGGCTGCTGACAAGCGCTTTCACCAGGGTGCGGTCCATTTCCCGGCTGATCAGCTCGTCCAGATGCAGCTTCACGAGCACTTCCTTGACCTGTGCGCCGGCATCGATCCGTTGGATCGTGGTACGGGCCTGCCCTTCGGCATCGGTGTTCTTCAGCTCCGTGACCTTGCCGCCAGTACCCGGAAAGGTGATGAACAGGGGAAGTTGCACCAGGTCCCGTGAAGCAGTTCCGTTCTTGTAGACAGCCGTGATGAGCAACTCCCGCTTGAAGTGGTTGGCATAGGACAATTCACACCGTTCGGGAAGTATCGTCAGTTGGACACCGCTGGTCAGCTTTTGCAGATCGGCGTAGAGTTCGTTGACGAGGGGCACCTGTTTCCCGTCCACGTCGACCAGGTCGTTCTCTCCCCAGTGCTCCTTCATCGCCAGCAAGGCACGCAGGTCCTGATCGAACGCCGTGCGCAGATCACCAGCGGCAATGCTTTGTTTGGAACGTGCGTGGTAATCCAATGCCGTGCTGATGGCCCCGGCCTTCTTCTCGGCTTTCAGCCGGGCATGCTCGGCCTTGGACAACCGGTAATAGGTCCAGTACTCGGTACCATCCTCCCACGTATCGACGAGTTCAAAGCCTGCGATCTGCTCGTTGCTGGTGGTCTTGATGCTACTGGTGAAGGACTCGTCGAACTGGTTCTTCCGATCCAGGGTGTACAGCAGGCTGTTCCCCTCAACGGTGACGCTGATCTCACTGGCGAGGTCGTTCAAGGCGTTCTTCTTGGCGGTCTCCAGCACGTCGGGGCGGTTCTTGCCGGCCATGCCGATACCCACGTAGTAACCATCTGAGACCGGGCGCGAACCGACCCAGGCCGGACGCTGCACCTGACCGACGGGCTCTTTCACGGTGCTCTCCGTTGCCGGTCTACTTCCCTTGCAGGCGGCCAGCAGGATGATCGGAACGAACAGGAGCAGCTTCCTCATGGCAGCTTCTGGCTGAGTTCCTGCTGGATATCGGAAGCCATGGTGGCCGATGTGCTACGCAGGACCTCGTTCATCAAGCTGGCCACAGGCTTCACCTCGCGCGACGCGCCCAGTAGCGAACGAATATCGCGTCGACCGCGATCGCTGAGGTCGGCCGTGCCGTTCAAGGAGGGTAGCAAAGCCTCGCGATTACCATCGTATGTGGCGTAATACATGTGGTCGGAAGCCTCCTTTTCGGCCACTTTGCTCATCAGGACCTCACCGGTCTCCAAGGAAACCAATCGATAGTTGTACGACAGGACGACCTTGTTCTCCTGATAGAACTCGCTGTACCGGACGGGTTTGTAGCGGACCACGAAGTACTTCTCGCCGGTCTCCTTGTTCACTTGCTGCACGCGGTAGGATTCGAACCCTTCCTTGGTGCTTCGGCGCAGGGACCCGGGGATCTCGCGGTAATCCACGACGGATCCCATGAGCACCGCTTGGGCACCCATCAAATTTCCGACACGCACGGCGGTCTGCTCATCCACGACCCCGCTCAGGCTCAAGCGTTGTTCTTCCAGGATCCGCTCCAGGTTCTCGCGGTCGACCACTTTCAAGAAAGGGTCGGTGGACTCCGTGAGAGCGCTCATGGCATGGGCCTGCACGTTCGAGGCAAGCGCATTGCTGACGCCCGCAGCGGTGAAAGGCAGAACGGCCACGATGAACTGCCCTTGGGTCAGTGCGTCCTGGCGCAGTGCGGTCGCATCCTTGTAGCTGCTGTTCTTGTCGACGACCTTGGTCAAACTTTGGTAGGCCTTCCGGTAATTCCCTGCCTCCAGATCGCTCTTGCCCAACCGGTAGAGCGGTTCCAAGTAGGCAACGTTCTGCAAACTGCTGGCATCCTTGTAGTTGGGTTCCAACTTGCCGATGCGTGCGAACACCTTCTCAGCAGCGGGAAAATCCTCCTTTTCGAACAAGGCCTGCCCTTCGTTGTACAGGTCCACCAAGTGTTCGCCTTTCACCTTCTCGAAGTCGGTCCTGTAGTGGTCTGCGATCTCCAACTGCACACCGGCACGGGAAACGCGTTCCTGATATTCCACGGCATCGAGATAGGCCTGCACGGCCTCTCCCTTTGCATCACCCATGGCCATGTTCTTGAAGAAAGCGCTCAACTTATCGTTCAACACCATCTGCCCGGTCTTCTTCAGGCCGATCTTCGCGTCGACGTTCTTGACGTTCCGCTGAGCGGCCTGCAGGTACATATCAGCGGCCTCGGCATACAATCCGGCCTCGTCCAACTTCTCCCCCTTTTTGGAGAAGGACTTGGACCCGCTGCACCCCGGGAGCAGAAGTGCGATGGACAGGACGGAAGTGATGCAGGTTATGCTACGCATGTGGTTTCCCGATGCAAGGCTTAAGGCCGGATGCTCAGCGTGCCTGGATATATCCGTTCAGGTCGTCGATGGAGGTTTCGAAGGTGAAAGCGTCGTTCACCTTGTAGTAGTTGTCGATGTCGTAGGTGCGCTCGTAAGCGTACTTGGCGATGTCCAGCTTGGAATCCTCGAAGCTGAACAGGCCCATAAGTCCTTTCACCTGGTCCACGGTGAAACAACGGCTGCTGCCCACCTGCTTGGCAAGGGTCATCTTTGAATCCTCGAAGCTCTTGGCCTCGATGCTCTTCTTCACATCTGCGAACTCGCCGTCCGTCATCGGCCAAGCACAACCAACGCGGCCGGTGTAGCCGGGCATGTTGTATACGGCGGGCTCGACGGGTTTCGGTTTGGTGTCGATGATGGGTTGAGCGGTCCCGGTGCGGGTCGTGGTGGTGGTCGTGGTGGTCGTGCGGGTGCTGGTCGAGGTCGACTTGCTCTCGCCCATGCCCTCATCCACTTTGACGCTCATGTTGAAGTTGATGCCGTTCACACCCATGTCGATGTTCACGTTCTCCCCGTCCACCGATGGATCACCCTCCTCAACGACGGTGGTGGTCGTGATCACTTCGTCACCAGGCATCCCGACCTCCTGCACCACCATGGTGCTGTTGGCCCCATCGTCCTCGAAGTCGGTGGGTTTGATCTTTTCCGGTTCAGCCTTCGCAGTGGTTCCCAATTCAGCTTGACCCGTCATGCGCAAGACACGGGCACCCTTCTTGTTCGTGGTCACCATCATGGTGTATTCCTTGCCCATTTCCAGGTAACCGTTCTGCTTGATCGGTGCGATACCGGCATCCGCGAACTTCACCATCATTACCGGGGTTTCGGTCTTGATACCTGTGGCGACGACCCGGGAGGCCGGCTCGTTGTTCTTCACATCACCGTCGATGACCAGGGTGAATTTGGTCCCGTCGTCGGTGAAAACGATCAGATCACTGGTCTGAGCGAACGAAGCGAAGGCGAGTAAAGTGCTGAGGGAGAGTGCGAAGGAACGTGCCATGAGCGTGGTTATGGGTTGCGAAGTTAGCCGTTGCCTCAAGGCAGGCAAGCCGTGTGCCAAACGGCTATGAAGGCAGTTGGACCGGTACCCGGGGCAGCGTTGCCGCCTCGTTGGAGGTTCGCATCTTTGGGCACCACCAACCGGACGCACCATGCGCAGCATTCTCATCCTCGGCGCAGGCCGCTCGGCCTCTTCGCTGATCCAGTACCTGATCCGGCATGCAGCCCAACAGGATTGGCGCATTACGGTAGCGGACAAAGACCCGGCCCACGCGGCTGCCATGGTCGCCGAAGGACCGGCCGTGGCCACAGGGATGGGGCTGGACGCGACCGACGGAGAAGCGCGGGCGGCATTGATCGCCGGGCACGATCTCATCATCAGCATGCTGCCGGCCTTCATGCACATGGATGTGCTGAAGGATTGCCTGAGCCTCAAGAAACACGTGATCACACCAAGCTACGTGCCCGATGCCCTCTGGCCCATGGATGCGGAGTTCAAGGCGGCGGGGCTCACAGTGCTGAACGAAATGGGCCTGGACCCTGGGATCGACCACATGAGCGCCATGCGCATCCTGGACCGCATCCGGGCGGAAGGTGGCCGCATGGAAGCTTTCGAGAGCTATTGCGGCGGTCTGGTGGCCCCGGAAAGCGACGACAATCCGTGGGGCTACAAGTTCAGCTGGAATCCCCGCAACGTCGTCTTGGCCGGACAAGGCGGAGCGGCGAAGTACATCCGCGATGGTGAAACGAAGTACATCCCCTACCACAAGCTCTTCAAGCAGACGGTGCGTGTGGCCGTAGAGGGCTTCGGGGAGTTCGATGGCTACGCGAACCGCGACTCGTTGAAGTACCGCTCGCACTATGGACTGGATGATATCCCCACCCTGCTGCGCGGAACACTACGGAAGGCGGGCTACTGCGAAGCCTGGGATGCCTTCGTGCAACTTGGGTGCACGGAAGATGGCTTCCCCATGGAGTTGCCTGCGAAAGCGAAGTGGAGCGAATACCTTGATGCCTTCCTCCCCCATTGCCAGGAATGCGGCACACGGGGTAACCTGGCCAACTACCTCGGCCTGGATGAGCACAGCGAGGTGATGAAGAAGCTGGATTGGCTTGGGCTGTTCGAGAACAACAACCCCATGGGTGTGAGCGGCCGCTCCCCTGCAGCCACGCTACAGCACTTGCTTGAGCAGAAGTGGAAACTCGGCGCGAACGACAAGGATATGGTGGTGATGTGGCACCGCTTCCGATACAGCGTGGAAGGACAGCACCAGACGATCCATGCATCGTTGGGAGTGATCGGCGATGACCAGTTGTATACCGCGATGGCACGCACAGTTGGCCTTCCCATCGCCATCGCGTCCAAGCTGCTGTTGAACGGAACGATCACGGACCGTGGCGTGTTATTGCCGTTGAAGCCCGTGATCTATGAGCCGATCCTGGATGAGTTGGAAACGTTCGGTGTAGCTTTCACCGAGGAAGAGGTGGAGGCCTAGAAATTCAGCATCAGGTCGCTGATGAGCGCACGGTATTCCGGCGTGTAGTCGAATGGTCCCGTGTTCTCGATGGTCAGCCGCTCTTCGCGGACCGGTCCCCCTTCCCTGCTCAATTCAAGTAATACGCGTTTGGCCGGTCGGTGGGCGACGTACTTCACGACACAGCGGCGTATCGGTCCCAGGCCAATAGCACCAGCCAATGCGCTGAACTCGGCTTCACGGTTGAGGGGAATGATGAGCGCAAAACGACCACGTTGCGCCAGCAGGCGACCGACCGCAGCGATCAGATCGGGGAAGAGCAACTCATCACTGTGCTTGGCCACACCGACCCGCTCATCCGCTGCTGGTGAATAGCCTGCGTAATAGGGCGGATTGCAGAGGATGAGGTCGAAAGGCTCGCTGACGTTCATGCGGCGCACGTCCATGCGGTGTACACGCACGCGATCGCTCCAAGGACTCGCTGCTGCGTTCCCGGCTGCTTGTTCGGCTGATGCATCGTCGATCTCGACCGCATCGACCGAAGCGTTCGGCGCTCGCTGCGCGGCGATCAAGGCCAGCACGCCCGTTCCTGTGCCGATATCGAGGATCCGTTCTGCTCCTCGGTAGTTCACCCACGCGCCGAAAAGCACGCCATCGGTGCCCACCTTCAGGGCGCAGCGGTCCTGCTGGATAGTGAATTGTTTGAACCGGAACGATGGTTTGGGCATGGACTTCAGCCCCGGTACATATCCACCAAACCTGGCGGCGTGCGCACCAGCAGCGAATTGGTGTCCGGATCGATGCCCAGGATCATCTCCTCGGCCAAGGGTACCATCACCTCCTGTTCACCGTGCAGGATAACGAGCACCGGGTTCTTCGCGGAGCCTTCGATGCCCGTTACTTCCCCCAGATCACCGTGCTCCTCATCCCGCACGATCATGCCGATGAACTCCTCGGGATCCCAGCTTTCGTCGCTACCGTCCGATAGCAGGCCGGGTGGTGCATAGAGGTCACGGCCCACCAGGATCCCCGCGCTTTGTGGATCGTCGAAGTCGTCGAACTTGACCAGCACATCGCGGCCCTTGTCGTGCAATTTGCTGAAGAAGAACGGCACCTTCTGCCCTTCAATATCCACGAACAGGGATCCGGCATGGACCAAGTCCTCCGGGTCGCATTCCTCCAGGTGGACCGTAAGCTCGCCTTGGTGCCCCCAAGGCTTGCCCAACCTGCCGATCCGGTGAAGGCTTTCGAGGTCCATGGGGGAAAATTACGAAGGGGGCGGGTTTGTGGGTGCGTTCAGTTGTGAGAGGCCGGTCAAGTCGTGTTCAGTGGACTTGGGGCTAGTTGTCAGTTGCTGGTTGATGGGCTACTTCCGACGCCTGGTGGGAACAACAGCCGAACAACGATCAACTACGAACAACCAACCCACACAAAAAAGCCCGTGCTCCTTGCGGAACACGGGCTTCGTTCACGTAGGGGAATTACTCGGCTGCTGGAGCGTCGGCTTCTGCTGCGGGCGCTTCTTCTGCTGCGGGCGGAGCAACGGAGGTTGCAGCGGCCAGCTTCGCGCTGAGTGCTGCAGCCATGTTGGCGGCGACCTTCTTCTCAGCCTCGAGACGGGCTTTTGCAGCAGCACCCGCACCTTCGGCCAATTTGTTCTTCTTGCCTTCGATCTTGGCGTTCTTCTCGTTCTTCCAGATGTCGAAACGACGATCGGCTTCTGCCTGGTCGAATGCACCTTTCTTCACGCCGTTGGCGAGGTGGTTCTTGTACACCACACCGCTATAGCTGAGGATGGCCCGGCAGGTATCGCTGGGCTGGGCACCTTTCTGGAGCCAATCCAACGCCTTGTCGGTGTTCACCTCAACGAATGCTGGGTTCTGGTTGGGATCATAGGCACCGATCCTTTCAATGTACTTCCCGTCGCGTGGTGAGCGGGAATCGGCTACTACAACGTGATAGTAGGGCCGGCCTTTTTTGCCTTTTCTCTGAAGGCGGATGCGAGTTGGCATGTCGCGGTTTGTGTTTAGGTCCCGGAATTGGGGGTGCAAATGTGGGGGAAATACCTGGTAAATGCAAATGTTGCCACCAGGTGTTAGCTACTGGCCGCTAGCTACTTATCTCTTGGCTTAGGCGGTGAGCGGATGTGGCGCGGTGGGATCGGTGCAACTTTACCGCCATGCGTTCGCTCCCCGTCCTACTGCTCCTATCGATCAACGTTTCGGCCCAGCAACGCGGGTTACCCTCGATCATACCGGAGCCTGTTGAAATGCGCTTGACCGAAGGGACCTGCTCGCTGGTTTGTCCATGGACCGTGGAATCGCGGGAACCATTGCCAGCCTCACTCTCCGGGTCCTTGTATGCGGAGATCGATGCCCTGCACCCTGACGACCGGATCCGCTGTGAGGTCCCCGTCCGCATCAGCCTGAACTTGATCCAACCGGACACGGTCCTGCCGGATGAATGGCACCAGGTGAGCGTGACACCCGATGGAATAACGATCAATGCAATAGCTGAAGAAGGCATCTACCGGGGATCCCGCACGCTCATCCAACTCCTCGAGCAAGGCCGCGCCTCGGGCACGCTCCCCTGCCTCACCATCACCGACTGGCCGCGCTTCCCATGGCGGGGGATGCACCTCGATGCCTGCCGCCATTTCTGGTCGGTGGAGTTCACCAAGAAGTACATCGACCTGCTGGCACGCTACAAGATGAACAGCTTCCACTGGCACCTTACCGAGGACCAGGGTTGGCGCATCGAGATCAAGAAGTACCCGAAACTCACCGAAGTGGGCGCATGGCGCAGTGGATCGCAGATCGGACCGTACAGCAGGCGCGAGTACGACAGCATCCCGTACGGTGGATTTTACACGCAGGACGAGATCCGCGATGTGGTGGCCTACGCAAAGGCGCGGCACATCACCGTAGTGCCCGAGATCGAGATGCCGGGTCATGCGATGGCCGCGTTGGCGGCTTACCCGCAATTGGGCTGCACGGGAGGTCCGTACGAAGTGCAACGCGGCTGGGGCGTGTTCGATGATGTGTTCTGCGCGGGCAACGACAGCGTGTTCACCGTGCTCGAGGACGTGCTCACCGAGGTGATGGACCTCTTCCCCAGCGAGATGATCCACATCGGTGGTGACGAGTGCCCCAAGGAGCGCTGGAAGACCTGTGCGAAATGCCAGGCACGGATGAAGACGAACGGGCTGAAGGACGAGCACGAACTGCAGAGCTATTTCATCCAGCGCATCGAGAAGTTCGTGAACAACAAAGGGCGTACGATCATCGGATGGGACGAGATCCTCGAGGGCGGGCTTGCGCCGAACGCAGCTGTGATGAGCTGGCGCGGCACCGAGGGCGGCATAGCCGCAGCGAAGGAGAAGCACAACGTGGTGATGAGCCCGGGCAGCCATTGCTACTTCGACCACTACCAGGGCGATCCCGCGAACGAGCCGCTGGCCATCGGGGGTTACACCACGGTGCAGAAGGTGTACAGCTACGAACCCATTCCCGCCGAGCTGAAGCCCGAAGAGCACAAGTACATCCTCGGCGCGCAGGGCAACGTATGGACGGAGTACATCCTTACGCCCGAGCACGTTGAATACATGGCCGTACCGCGCATGCTTGCGCTGGCCGAGGTGCTATGGACGCCGAAGAAGAAGCGGGATGAGAAGGACTTCATACGAAGGTTGGAGAGCGATCTCCCAAAGCTGGAGGCGATGAAAGTGAACGCGAGTAAGAGCCTTTACCAGGTTTCCATACTTCCGCGACGAGGCAAGGTCGCCGGCACCATCGAAGTCCAACTCAGCACCTCCGCTTCGGGGATCATCGCCCATCAGGAGGAAGGTTCACCCGATTGGTTCGGATACACCGTGCCGCTGGTACTGGACAGCGATACCAGGCTGCGGGCCCGGTCCGAAAAAGATGGGATCGTCGGACCTGTGAGCGAGCGGCAGTTCATGTTCAACTCAGCCACCGCACAACAGATCACACTGAGCGTCCAACCCAATGAGCGCTACAACGACGGCGGCGCCTTCACCCTCGTGGACGGGATCACAGCGGGCGAGAAACGCGTGAACACCGAGTGGCTGGGATGGCGCGAGGGCGTCACCATCACCGTGGACCTGGGCAGTGAACAAGATGTCCGCACCATCGGCATCGGTGCGTTGAACGAGCCGCACAGCTGGATCCATTTGCCCGAGCAGGTGGAGTTCAGCACCAGCCGCGACGGCAAGACCTTCGTTCAACTGGGTTCCCATAAGGTGGATCCCGGTGTGGGCCGCAGGGCCTTCAAGTTCGATGTCGCCGGGAGAACGCGCTACGTCCGCTTGACCGCGAAGCACCCCGGCAAGATCCCCGAGGGCCTCCCCGGCGCGGGTAATGCAGCATGGATGTTCCTGGACGAGGTTGAAGTGCGCTGAGGTATGATCTTTGCTCGATCACTAGTTCCTCCAAGGATCCCGGAAAATGAAAACGCTCTTAACGCTTTCACTGCTCATCAGCACGTTCACCGCCAGCGCCCAAAAGCAGATCTGGAGCCATGCCGTCGGCAATTGGCGCAATGGGCCCATCGTTTACATCACACCGTTGATCGAGACCACAGAGGCTTATACAACACCCAAGCTCATTGAACAATACAAGGAGCGGTTCCCTGAGCTGAAGGAAGTAACGGACATCGACGTGTTGCGTTTTGCCACGCCTGAAGAAGGCAACGACAGCCGAAATACCTTGAAGGCGAAGTACGGAATGCGCAAACTGGAAGTGGTGATGCTGGAGCAGCCCCTTGAACAGCCCGTCACACCTGCCCCTGCACACCCCTGACCTCGCTGTCAGGACCACAACGCAGCTACCTTGCCCGCATGCTGCGCGCAATTCTCGTCCCAGTCCTCTTGTTGACCGGAACGTACACGACCGCTCAACTCAACGAGCAACGCAGCGCTTTTTCCCATGCCGACAGCCTGCGCGGTGGCATCGGTCCCGAACGTTCGTGGTGGAACGTCTTGAGCTATGATGTGTGGGTGCGCCCCGATCACGCCGAACGGTCCATCCGTGGCACCACCACCATCTCTTTCGATGCCGTAGCGGAAGGCCGCCGCATGCAGATCGACCTGCAACAGCCGCTCGTGGTGGACAGCATCCTCGTGGACGAGCCTGCCTTCATCGATGGGACCATCAGCATCCGTCAACGGTCCCTGGCCTTCGAGCGCGATGGCGACATCATCTGGCTCGACCTGGCACGTCCCATGAGAGCGGGTGAAGCAAACACCGTCATGCTCCTATACCATGGCGTGCCCAAGGCCGCAAAGAACCCACCATGGGATGGTGGCTGGATCTGGCGCACCGACAGCACAGGCACCCCTTGGATGAGCGTGGCTTGCCAAGGCCTCGGTGCCAGCGTCTGGTACCCGTGCAAAGACCACCAGAGCGATGAGCCGGAGGATGGGGCGACGCTTCGTATAACCGTGCCGGATAGCCTGCAAGCCATCGGCAACGGTCGTCTGGTGAGCACCTGGAAGAACACCGATGGCACCACCACCTGGAACTGGCATGTGAGGGAGCCGATCAACACGTACAACCTGGTGCCTTACATCGGTAGGTATGCCCATTGGAACGAGATCTACCAAGGGCGTGCGGGAGCATTGGACTGTGACTACGGGGTGTTGGCGCCGAACGAGGCCAAGGCCAGGGAACAGTTCAAGCAGGCCCCGATCATGCTGACGTGTTTCGAGGACTGGTTCGGCCCCTATCCGTTCTACAAGGACGGCTACAAACTGGTAGAAGCGCCGCACCTCGGCATGGAGCACCAAAGCGCCATCGCCTATGGCAATAACTTCATGAACGGCTATCGAGGCAGCGACCTCAGCGGCAGTGGCCACGGGTTGGAATGGGACTTCATCATCATCCACGAGAGCGGCCACGAATGGTTCGGCAATAGCATCACCACCGCAGACATCGCCGACATGTGGGTGCACGAAGGGTTCACCAACTACAGCGAGACCATCTTCACCGAGTGCCAGCAAGGCAAAGAAGCTGCAGAGGAATATGTCATCGGCCTGCGCAACAAGATCCGCAACGACAAGCCTGTGATCGGCCACTACGGCGTGAACGAGGAAGGCAGCGGTGATATGTACTACAAAGGGGCCAACCTGATCCACATGATCCGGCACATCGTGGGCGATAGCGCCTTCAAGGCCATGCTGCTGGAGATGAACCGACGCTTCCATCACAAGGTGACCACGAGCGCGGAGGTGGAGGACTTCATGATCAACTTCAATGAGCGCACGAAGTCGTTGCTGAACAAGAGCATCTTCGATCAGTACTTACGCACGACGCAGGTGCCGGTGCTGGAATGGGGTAGATACAAGCGCCGGTCCTATGCGCGCTGGTCCAACTGCCTGCCTGGTTTCACCATGCCTGTTCGCCTGAACTGCATTGACGATGGGACCGTAAGTTGTGGGACTGCGTGGAGCAGCCTTGCCAGCGGCTCGAGAGTTGTCGCCTTGCAGGTGGACCGGAACTGGTATGTCCAGGACCGGATGATGGCCAAGCGTGTGCTGAAGCGGGAGCTAAGCATGCAGCGCAACGGCACCGCCCACCCGAAGCCTTGAACGACGGTTTTCGCCTAAGTTCGGGCCATGCGGATCCCGCTCATCTTCATCGTCCTTCTGGTGACGGCCTCCTCCCCCGCCGCCACCTTCTCCATCGTGCACTTCGGCACACCGATCCAAGCACAACCCGCGATCGAGCACGCGGCCGGGATCTGGGGCGGCATACTGGTCAGCGATGTGCCCATCAAGGTGAGCGTGAGTTGGACGGCCCTCGGGGGCAGTTCGTTGGGGGTGACCTTCCCGAACGGCCGTAAGGATTTCCCAGGCGCACCAGTGGATTCCACTTGGTACCCGACCGCACTCGTCAACAGCATCAACCAAGCTGAACTCAACCCCGGGGAGGACGACATCAACGTTTACCTGAACAGCAGCACGAATTGGTACCTCGGACTTGATGGCGATCCACCGGCCGGACAATACGATCTCGTAAGCGTTTTCCTACATGAGCTCGGCCACGGCCTTGGTTTCCTTGGCCTGACCAAGAAAGAAGGCGCGGAGGGCTCCTTTGGCGCGATACAAGCAAGTGATATCGCGCCGTTGACCACCACCTTCCCCTGGCCTGAGCTGGATACACTGCCCGGCATCTTCGATCGCTTCCTTCAAGCCCAAGACCTCACCATGCTCACCGATGTCGCGAACCCGTCGAATACCCTTGGCTCGCTTTTCACCAGCGGCCAATTGAGATGGAACGGAACGAACGGGTTGATCGGGAGCGGCGGGGCGGTCATCCGCATCTACTCTCCTTCCCCGTATGAATCCGGGAGCAGTTGCGTGCACCTCAATGAAGCGACCTATCCCACTGGCAACCCGAATGAGCTGATGACGCCGCACGTCTCACCAGGCCAATCGAACCATTGGCCCGGTCCTATCGTCATCGGGGTAATGCGTGACATCGGTTGGGTGGTGGATCCGAATGTTGGCCTGCTTGAGCACCACGCCCCCGCTTCCTGCGGCGTCTGGCCGAATCCTGTGGATGATCAACTGCGGATCAGTTGTTCCACGTATGATAAGCTGCTCATCACCGATCTGAGTGGTCGCTCATCGGTCCATTCCAGGAACGGCGACTCGTGGGACGTCAGCCAACTTCAGCCCGGAAGCTACTTCGTCCATGGGCAGAGCGGCCCACCGTTGCGGTTCATCAAGCAGTAGCATTCCTTCCGGACATGGCTTTGCGCAAGGATGCCATGGCTTTCGAACGCACCTGCGCCTTCAACAACGGCGACCATCCCAACAGCCAGCCGATGGGTCCCAATGCCTGCCGCGACCACCGCCAGA
>DEQO01000110.1 GCA_002360495.1 Flavobacteriales bacterium UBA3364 | reverse complement strand
CGTTCTGAAGCTGTGCGGCGGGGGCTTTCGCGGCCTCGCTCTGCGGAGCCTCATGCACCAGCGTCCACAAGCGGATCGAGGTGCGCTTCCCTTTGAGGTCCGCGCTACCGATCTCGCGCACGGCGTAGGATGAGGGGAGCCGTAGCACGTCCAACAGGTCCTGGGAGATCAGGTTGTCCACGCCGTGTTCGTTGCACCGGTTCTGGATGTGCGCTGCGGTATTCACCACATCACCGCTGAAGATCCGCTCCTTCTTCACCAGGCCGACCTCGCCGGCCGTCACAGGACCGTAGTGGAAACCCGCCTTGAAGGTGGGCGCCATGCCGTAGCGTTCCTTGTAGTAGGTCGAGCGCCGCTGCAATTTGGCGCGGATGTCCAGGAAACAGCGGATGCAGCGTTGACGTCCGACACCACGTCGCAACGACCAACTGACGCTGATCTCGTCGCCTACGTATTGGTAGATCTCGCCGCGCGAATACACGATGGGGTCGGTGATGTCGGCGTACAGTTCATTGAGCAGTTGGAAGTACTTCACGTGGCCGATCTGCTCGGCGATGGTGGTGGAGGAGCGCATGTCCAGGAACATGAAGATGCGCATCTCCTGGCGGGGCTTGTGGTAGAAACCGGTGAGGTAGTTGATGCCGCCGTTGCCGTACTGGTCGTTCAAGCGCACCATCAACATGGTGCCGGCCATCAGCAGGGTCCAATACAAGTAGGTGCCCAGGAAAGCCGTGCTCATCACCCTGCCACCGATCGCGGTCGGCAGCGAGGGTAGGGGATCCGCCATGGCCGGGACCACTGCACCGAACAGGAACACGATACCGGCCATGATCAGCGCCATGACGCCCGCCGCTCTGCTGTACGGCAGCTTGCGCCAATGATCGCGTAACAGGAAGATGTAGGCACTTCCGCCGATCAATCCGGCGATGAGCGAGCGGAGGACGCGCTCGTCCAAACGGTCCTGCAGGTTGCTTTGGATCCCGTTGTGCAGCAGGGCATTGTGCTCGAACAAGGCCGCGATACAGCCGATCACCACCCATGCCAGGGTGATGCGCAACGCGCGCTTCGCGCGCAGCCGTGTCCGTGCCAGTGTTCCTGTGGCCAAGGCCGCGAAGTTAACCCGGCACGTGGGCAGGCCGTGAAGCAAAGGTCATCCCTGTATTTCCTTGTTGTTACGGGTCGCGCCGGCATCGAGCGGTACGAGCACGAAATAGTGGAGGGCGAGAATGCACAGGCCGGTGATGAAGAACGCTGCCGCGATGCCGTGGCCCCTTTCCTGGAAGAAGAAGTCCCCGATCATCCACGTTGAATTCGCCGAGATCCAGAAGATGACCGCGAGCGAATGCATGAAAAGGCTCCTGTCCTTCGCGCTCAACCAAGCGATGTACAACCCCATGGAGAGCGTCGGGATCACCATGATCAACGCTGCGACATGGTATTCCATCAACCAGCAGAGGTCCTTGAGCAACCATAGCACGATATGCAGGTTCTCGTTCACGCGAATGGAGCGGATCATCAACATTGGCCTTTGGACAAAGGTGGGTGAAGCGTCCGCGTCAGACCCCATCGGTACCCGTACTTTCGTATGGTCATGCGATCACACTTCGGCCGTGCATTGGTCGTGTTCTGCGTGTTATGGGGTGTGGTACCTCGTGCGAACGCCTTTTACATCCACTTGCATGGGATCGTGACCGAGCATTTCAGCGGTGACGCCATGAAAGGGGTCCAGATACGATTGGTGAAGGACAGCATCGATCGGGAGACCATCATCACCTCGGGGAACGGGAAATACGAACTCTACCTCGAACGAGGGTACAACTACCAGGTCTGGTTCCACCGGGCCGATCTGGTGACCAAGCATGTGGCCATAGATGCACGGGAAGTTCCGCTCTTTCCTGATGTGCCCTTCTACGACATGGACCTGCAGATGACCTTGTTCACCTGGCTGGATGGGTTCGCGTTCGACATTTTCGACGCCCCGGTGGGAAAGGCCGAATACAAGCACAGTGTGCGCAATTTGAACTGGGACATCGACTACACCAGGGAACTCCAACCCCGCGTGGAACGGGTCATGGTACACTACGAGCGGGAGGTTGATGCACGTGCCCGGAAACAAGCCACCGCGGCCGCGACGGCGAAACGCAACAGGAGGAAACGGGTCGATTTCTGATCGTCAACCGGGTCGGTTGTCGCCATAAGCGGAGCAGATCCGCACGACTTCCATGGCTTCCTTCACGTCATGGACACGTAGGATGGACGCACCGTTCAACAAGGCGATGGTGTTCAACGCAGTGGTCCCGTTCAAGGCCTGGTCCGGTCCGGTACCAAGCACTTCATTGATCATCCGTTTGCGGGATAGGCCGACAAGGACCGGGGCTCCCAAAGCGGTCATTTGCGGTAGCGAACGAAGCAAGGCATAGTTGTGTTCCTTGGTCTTTCCAAAGCCGAAGCCGGGATCGATCACCACATCCGCGATACCCGCTTCGTGCGCCGCAGTGAGCCGCCTGCTCAGGTAGCGCGTCACTTCCTCAGCGACATCCGAATAGCCGGGAGCTGCTTGCATGGTCCGTGGTGTTCCCTGCATGTGCATGGCCACATAGGGCACGGCCGACCTTGCCACGGTGCTGAGCATCTCCGCGTCCAAGGTCCCCGCGCTGATGTCGTTCACCATGGAAGCGCCGTGCTCCACAGCTGCCTTTGCTACCGACGAGCGCCAGGTGTCGATGCTGATCAGGGCTTCCGGGAAACGCCGGTGAAGGGCTTCGATCACGGGTATTGAGCGCTTTGCTTCTTCAAAGGCATCGCCCTCGGGGCTGCCGGGCTTCGAGCTTTGACCACCGACATCCAGGATCGCCGCCCCTTCGGCCAACATCCGCTCGGCGAGGCGAAGCGCCCCGTCGACGTCCACACGGCTTTCGGGATGGAACGAATCGGGCGTGGCATTCAGGATGCCCATCACCAGCGGGAAGTCGGGTGTGAAAAGGCGGTCCTTGAGGAGCCAGGTTGTCTTCGCTGTCGGCATTCAGGGTGCAAGTTGCGACAGTGTCGGTCGAAGTTCTCCACCTGGACGGTCCAGCACGATCCTTGGTGCACGGACAGGTCGCCTACCTTCGCCGCCTCATGGACCGCACCCTTGCCCAGTACGATGCCGTAGTGACCGAGTGCCTGACCCTTTTCGGGAAGAAGGCGCATGATTATGGCACCGCATGGAGGATCCTGCGCGTTCCGTCCCTTACCGACCAGATCCTGATCAAGGCGCAACGCATACGTACCTTGCAGGAAGTAGGGGAGAGCAAGGTGGGCGAAGGCATACGACCGGAGCTCATCGGCATCATCAACTACGCCGCCATGGCCTTGGTGCAACTGGACCTTGGCGTGGTCGATTCCCCGGACCTCGGTGCGGAACGAGCCGTGCAGGAGGTCGGTCAACGCCTCCAACACGCCCGCGACCTCATGGAGCGCAAGAACCATGACTATGGTGAGGCTTGGCGCAGCATGCGTGTCAGTTCCCTCGTGGACCTCATCCTGATGAAGCTCCTGCGCATCAAACAGATCGAGGACAACGAAGGTGCCACGCTCGTGAGCGAAGGGATCGATGCGAACTTCCTGGATATCGTGAACTACGGCGTTTTCGCGATGATCCAGTTGGAAGAAGCATAGGGTCTCGGAAGACCGCCCGTGCGGTTATCCACTTCGACCTGTTGGGAACTGTGCGACTGGCGGGGCCTCCAGGCCTTGATCACGCACGTACGCCGCTCTAGTTTCGCCTCCCCGGAAATTTCGGCTTACCCCGATCGATCCATGCGGAACCTGATACTGATCGTCCTTACCTGCGTTGTGCTGCCTTGTTCGGCGGTGGACCTTCGTTTGCACGGCGAGGTCACCGAATACGCTTCTCGCACACCATTGGACCAGGTATTGGTGCGGGTCTACCGCAACGGCGTGAAGGAACGGTCGTTCACCACCGGCAACGGGGGCAGTTACACCATCGATCTGGAACGCGACGGCAACTACATCATTCGCTTCAGTCTTCCCGGGCATGTCACCAAGTGCTTCGCTGTCGACACGCACGGCACGGCATGGCAGGGTGATCGTCGCGAGGTTTCCGTGGATGTGGAGATGACCCTCTTCGAGAACGTGCCGGGTATGGACCTATCGCTGTTCGATCTGCCCATGGGCCTGGCCCGGTTCTGCCCCACGACGGGTTTCCTCAGCTGGGATGCCGCGTACGAGGAGCAGATGCACCAGGAAGTAGCTCGGGTCATGGCCGAGGTGCGTGAACGTAAGGCGGCCGCCGTTTCCACAGCCGGGCAACCGGGAGCGATCTCCGCCCGTCAATAGTCCCGCATTTCGAGAGCTGTCACGATTGTGTCAATTGCTTCGTGCGGTGGGCTACCAGGTCATTCAGGTGTTCATTTTGCAGCATGCGGATCACACCTTGGTCGGATCGTGAGTTGGCCTTCGGGAAAGGCCTGGACGAATTGCCCGTGCTTCTGGAACGTGCCAATGGAACAGCCGCGCGGCTGGTACACCTCACCGCGCGCGTTCCCCGCGAGCAGCTCACGCTGCGGCCTTACGGCAGATGGAGCATCGTCGAACACATCGGGCACCTGATCTACCTGCAGGACCGCTTGGACGAGCGGGTGGACGACTTCGCGGCACGTCGTCCCGAACTCTGTTGGATCGACCTCTCCACACAAGGACCCGCGCTCGAAAGACATCGGAACCAGGACCTGGGAGACCTGATCGAGGAGTTCCGCCTCAAGCGCGAGTACTTCGTCCGTCGGGTCAAGGAGTTGGATCCCGGTGCCGTTCGCCACAGGGCCATCAACCGCTGCAGGGGTGTGAGCATGACCATCGTGGACACTGTGCTGTACGTTGCCGACCATGATGATCATCATCTGGCCTCCATGCGCCGCATCCTGTTCCACGATTGATGGGTTTCCACGATCCGCTCTTGCAAACGGGTTGTTAACGTAGGTCGCGGCCCGACCCGGTGGGCTAATTTCGCCACGACCGTGAATTGCGGTCCAAGGTCAATTCCTTCGTAGCCACCATGCGCATCCTTCTGCTCGTTTGCCGCCTCATCGTAGGCTCGCTCTTCATCGTCAGCGGCCTCATCAAGGCCAATGATCCGCTGGGGTTCTCGTACAAACTGGAGGAGTATTTCGCCGAGAGCGCCTTGGGAATGCCTTTCCTTGAGCCCTTCTCGCTTGCCTTGGCGGTGCTGGCCTGTCTGGCTGAGGTGGTGCTGGGCTTTGCGGTGCTCTTCGGGGGGCGTATGAAAGTGGCTACATGGGCCTTGTTGCTGCTCACCGTGTTCTTCGGCTGGCTTACCATGTATACCGCAACCTGCGACCCCAACGGCACTTACACCGTCATGGTCGACGGTCAGGCCGTTGAACACAGCGTCACCTGTGTTACGGATTGCGGTTGCTTCGGCGATGCCATGAAAGGGTCCATCGGCCGCAGTCTT
>DEQO01000013.1 GCA_002360495.1 Flavobacteriales bacterium UBA3364 | reverse complement strand
CGGGGTTGCTGCGCGGCGTGCGACCGATGGGACTTTGGTCCACCTCGATCACCTTGTCGATGTGCTGGAGGCCTTCGATCTTGCTGAACGCCAGCGGGTGTGTGTCGCTGCGGTAGAAGTGCTTGTTCAGGATCGGGTACAACGTATCGCCGATCAAGGTGCTCTTGCCGCTCCCGCTCACGCCGGTGACGCAGATGAACTTGCCGAGCGGGAAATCGACATCGACCTTCTTGAGGTTGTTGCCCGAAGCGCCCCTCAGTGTGATCCGTTCGCCGGTGCCTTTGCGTCGTTCTTTCGGAACGGCGATGCGCAGTTCGTTCCGGAGGTACTTCGCCGTGGTGCTGTCGCCCAGCGCAAGATCGCGCGGATGGCCCTGTGCCACGATGCGGCCACCATGTTCGCCGGCGCCCGGGCCGATATCGATCAGGTGGTCGGCGCTCATCATCATCTCCTTGTCATGCTCCACCACCAACACGCTGTTGCCACCGTCGCGCAGGCTTCGCAAACTGTTGATCAGGCGTTGATCATCGCGTTGGTGCAGTCCGATGCTCGGTTCGTCGAGGATGTAAAGCACGCCGGTGAGCTGGCTGCCGATCTGCGTGGCAAGGCGTATGCGTTGCGCTTCACCACCGGAGAGTGACCGAGCACTGCGGTCGAGCATCAGGTAATCGAGTCCGACGTCCAGGAGGAACTGGCTGCGCGCCGAAATCTCCTTGACGGCTTCCTTGGCGATCAGGGCCTTCTTATCATCGAGCCGCTCCAGGAGACCGGACATGAAGACATGCAGATCGGCGATGCTCATGCTGGAAAGCTCGAAGATGTTCCTGCCATCGAGCCGGAAGAAGAGCGAGGTCTTCTTCAATCGGCTGCCGTTGCATTCCGGGCAGGTCACCATGTGCGTGAAGCTGGCGGCCCACTTCTGCGCGGTCTTCGGTCCTTCTTCGGCCTGTTCCAGGATGAAGGGGATGATCCCTTCGAACTGCACATTGCGATCGCTCAGGCCCACGTTGCTGCTCACCTTCAGCGGCTCGTCCATGCCATTGAGCAGGGCCACGAGCACGGAGTCCTCCATTTCCTCCAACGGCGTATTGAGGTCGTGCCCGAAACTGCCGAGCACCGCTTCGATCTGCTTGAACACCCAGGTGTTCTTGTAACTGCCGAGCGGGACGATGGCCCCCCGCTTCACGCTCTTGCTCCGGTCCGGGACGATCTTGTCCAGCGCCACCTCGGTCACTTGCCCGATGCCGCTGCATTTGGGACAGGCACCATAGGGCGAGTTGAAGCTGAAGAGGTTGGGTTCGGGTTCCTCATAGGCGATGCCACTGGTGGGGCACATCAAATGGCGGCTGAGGTAGCGGGCCTCGTCGGTCTTCACCGGTACCACCATGAGGTTGCCTTTCCCATACTTCATGGCCGTGGCACAGGTCTCGGAGATCCGCTTGCGGTCGGTCCCTTTGATCTTCAGCCGGTCGATGACGAGTTCGATATCGTGGACCTTGTAGCGGTCGAGGCGCGGACGTGTGGTGAGATCGATCACTTTGCCATCGACACGGGCACGCAGGAATCCCTGGCGTAGGAACTGCTCGAAGAGTTCGCGATAGTGCCCTTTGCGGCCACGGATGATGGGAGCGAGGACCAGGATCTCCTGCCCCTCATGTTCCTGCATGATCAGGTCCACGATCTGTTGATCGGTGTAACGCACCATGCGCTCGCCCGTCACATGGCTGAACGCATCACCCACGCGCGCGTAGAGCAACCGGAGCAGGTCGTAGATCTCGGTGATCGTACCTACGGTGCTGCGCGGGTTGCGGCTGATGGTCTTCTGCTCGATGGCGATCACAGGGCTGAGGCCGGTGATCAGGTCCACATCGGGGCGTTCGATGCCCCCGAGGAACTGGCGGGCATAGGCGTTGAAGGTCTCGATGTAGCGACGCTGTCCCTCGGCATGGATGGTATCGAAGGCGAGCGAGCTCTTGCCGCTTCCGCTCAGGCCGGTGATCACCACGAGCTTGTCACGCGGGATCCGGACATCGATGTTCTTCAGATTGTGCACACGGGCGCCGAGCACCTCGATGTGGTCCTCTTCCTCCACCAGCATGACCGGTCCGGGGGCTTTCGACTTGACGTCCGTCTTCAAGGTCGGTTCAACGGCAATGGCTCATTCCTGCACGGGCAGCGCAGCGTCGAAGCCTTCGGCGGGAAGCAGGACGGTATATGTCCTGCCCTCGCGGTTGGTAAGATGGTTGTCGCGCAACCAAGGGTTGAGCAGTTTCAAGGTCTTGTAGTCCGTGCCCTGTGCGATCGCGAGATCAGCGAGGTCCGCCACGGGCCCGGTGATCTCCACCGTGCGTGTCAGGTAGGGGGCATATAGGTCCTTCTTCCGCAAGTGGAAGCCATAGCGTTCGGGATCGCGGATGATCTCCTTCATGGCGATGATGCGGTACACATAGCGGGCCGTCTCCTCGTTCAACAGGAGATCGAAGTAATTGTCCCGCTTCTGCCGGCCAAGCTGCTTGTCCACACCACCTTGGCCGAGGTTGTACGATGCTGCAGCAAGCGCCCAGCTCCCATACTTCGCGTATCCGTTCTTCAGGTAACGGCAGGCGGCCACGGTGCTCTTCTCCATGTGGTAGCGTTCGTCCACTTCGCCGTTCACTTCAAGGCCATGCTTGATGCCGGTCTCCTTCATGAACTGCCAATACCCCGTTGCGCCGGCAGGAGAGACCACGTTCGTGAGGCCGCTCTCGATCACGGCGATGTACTTCATATCCTCCGGCACGCCTTCGCGCTTCAACACGGCTTCGATGAGGGGGAACCAGCGTGCGGCCCGTTTGTGCGCGAGCAGTGTGTTGCTCTGCCAGTACGTGTTCACCAACAACTCACGGTCCAGGCGCTCACGTACATCCAGGCGTTCCAAAGGCACATCCTCGCCGCAGAACGTGAGTTCGTTGGGTAGGGTGAGGGAGAAGACCTTGTACCCGTCGTTGAAATTGCGTTGGTGGTCCAGATCGTTGTCCACCACGAAGGTGGAATAGGTGAACAAGTGCAGGCCGAGCGAGCCGCCCAGGAGAAGCAGCGCCCACAACGTGGTGCGCAGGGTGAAGCGCAGGGGGGCGGGCAACTTGTTCATGGTTTGGAAGCGTGCGTACGTCGCGTGAGTATGATGGCCGTGATCAGGAGCAAAAGCGCGTACGAAACGAAGATCGTGGTGTGAAGGTTCTTCCAGACCGGGATATAGCGGAACATCACGAAGGTAAGGAACACATGCAGGAGCGACAGGCCGATGAAGATGAGCGCGACCTGACCGTCACTGAGACCGCTGTAGCTCAGGTGGTGGGTGGTATGGTCACGGCCCCCGACGAAAGGAGATCGGCCCCGTGCCATGCGGGAGAAGGTCACCACGGTGGTGTCCACGATGGGAAGCAGGAAAACGATGATCGCGCTCAGGACTTGCCGGGCAGGTTCCCAGTGGCCGGCCATATTGGGTGTGTTCCAGAAGAACCGGATACCCACGAAAGCAAGGAAAACGCCCAGGAACTGGCTACCGGTATCACCCATGAACATGCGCGATGGGTGCCAGTTGAAGAAGAGGAAGCCGGTGAGCGAGGCCATGGATCCGACCAGAAGGACCATGTACACCGGGTCCACGGGACCTATGACCAGCATGGCCATGAGCCCGGCGATCAGGATGGTGATGGACACCGAAGTGGTGATCCCGTCCATGTTATCGAGCATGTTGATGGAGTTCATCACACCCACCACCCAGAACAAGGTCAGGGCCACGTTGGCCCACTGGGCTTCGAACAGGTCGATGCAGGAACCGGAAGCCACCAGGATGCCACCGCAGGCCATCTGGACAAGGAACTTCAGGATGGGTTTTGTGTTGTACGCATCGTCCGCCAATCCCATGAGGAAACCCAGGGATGTTGCAGCCAGGAGCCCGAGCAGATCGGGCCGCAACGCTTCGGCCCCCTGCCCTGGGAAGAGGACGCTGTACAAGGAGAAGGAGGCCAGGAACAGGATGTAGAACCCGATCCCACCCAAGGATGGCTTGGCCGTGCTGCTCCAACGCACGAGCGTCTGGTCCTGGTCACGCATGCCCAGTGTGCGCGCGAAGCGCATGAACACCGAGTTGATCACCAAGCTGAAGACCAGGGCTGCGAAGAACAACCCGGAGTAGATCAAGAAGAGTTGGGTAGGACTGTACATGGCCTCTTGATCAAGCTGTACGAAGGTCCCACCGGGCACGGAAGGGTAGGCCTTCCTGGTCCTTGTCGCTGACGATCGGGCGTTCGATGCCCCAGTCGATGGCCAGTTCGGGGTCGTTCCAAAGGATGGTCCGTTCCGATGCGGGATGGTAGTAAGCCGTGCACTTGTAGGCGAAGATGGTCCCCTCTTCCAGCGCCAGGAATCCGTGGGCGAAGCCCGGTGGGATCCACAGCAGTTCCTTGGAGGAGCCGTCCAGGCGCACCTTGTAGTGTTGGCCGTAGGTCGGGCTTGCCGGACGGATGTCCAGGCACACGTCCAACACGGCCCCGCTGATCACGTGCACGAGCTTTCCTTGTGCGTGTGGTTCCAGTTGGAAATGCAGGCCCCGGAGGACATCACGCGCCGACAGGCTTTCGTTGTCCTGGACGAATGCTCCGCTGGGACCCAGCAGGTCCTCGAAGACACGCTGGCTGAAGGTCTCCAGGAAATGACCGCGCGTATCGGTGAAGATCCGTGGCCGCAAGAGCACAAGACCATCGAGCGGGGTGGGGATGCGTTCGATCATGATCGTCCGAAGAGCCAGCCCAGCAGCCCTCCTTTTCCGGTGTGTTCTTCGTAGTACCCTCCGCCGTATCCCTGGCCGTAGCCATAGCCGTAGCCGTAACCGTAGCCGTAGTTGTACCCGTACTTGTTGCGTTCGATGTCCACGCCGTTCAGGATCGCGCTCAACTTGGTGATGCTGTTCTCGTTGATCAGGCGGTCCACGTTCTGCACGAACTGTTTCTTGCTGTAGTCCGACCGGAAAATGTAGATCGGGTAGTCCGCGCGTTGGATCATGGGGATACCATCGGTCACGAGTCCCACCGGCGGATTGTCGATCAGGACGATATCGTACTGCAGTTTCAGTTCATCGATCAGCGAACTCATGCGCGCGCTGATGATCAACTCCGATGGGTTCGGGGGGATGGGTCCTGCGGTGATGAAATCCAGGCCCTGCAGGGTACTGTGCTGCACGCAACTTTCGACGGTGTCCTTGCCGATGAGCAATGTGCTCATCCCGCGGATGTTCTCCACGCCGAAGCCCAGGTGGATCTTCGGTTTCCGCATGTCGAGGTCGAGGATGATCACCCGCTTGCCGCTGAAGGAGATGATACCCGCGAGGTTGATCGCGACGAAGGTCTTGCCCTCGCCGGAGATGGTGCTGGTGATCGCGATGGTCTTGGCCCCTTCCGTGTTGTCCACGAATTGCAGGTTCGTCCGGATCGTACGGAAGGATTCTGCGATGAGCGATTTCGGGTTCTTGTCGATCAACAGCTGCGAGATGGGGATCTCCTTCTTGTACTTCGGGACCATGCCGAGGATGGAGATGCTGGCATTGGACAGTTTGGCGATGTCGTGCAGCGAGGTGATATTGTCGTGCAGGATGTACCGGAACAGGACGATGAGGAAACTGAGGATGAATCCGGTGAAGAGGTAATAGACCAGCACCAGGTTCCTGTTCGGGGTGATGGGTGCCGATGGCTTGGTCGCGTTCTCGAGGATCCTGTTCTCCGGGACGAAGCCGGCCTTGCTGATGCGGTATTCGATGTCCTTTTCCAGCAGCAGCGTGTAATATTTCTCGTTGATGGTGAACACGCGTTCGATACGCGCCAATTCGAACTCCTTCTCCGGAAGTGCCCTGAACTGGCCCTCGAACACCTCCTGGACGGCGGTCAACTCATCCCGCTGGGCCTCGGCCCGCTTCAGCAGGTTCCGGATGCTCTCGAGGACCACCCGCTTCTGGATGTCGATCTGGCGCTCCAAGGACTGCACCTCGAAGTTCTGCTCCGTGGCGGTCAGGTACAACTCCTCACGTTTCTTGAGAAGTTCGAGCAGTCCATCTATGGTGGTCGTAAGGAGGTCCTCGTAGTCCGTGCCTGTCAGCAAGGGCAGCAGGTCGTACGAGTTGATCTCCGGTTTGGGTCTGTCGGTGGCCTCCTGGATGGCCTTCAACAGTTCGATGTCCATCGTCAGCCGGATCACCTCATCCTCGTACTCCTTGGACCGTTGAAGGAAGATGGGGGTCATCTGTTCGAGGTCCGCCACTTCGTTCTCGGTGCGGTAGTGCTGCAGGCGGTACTCGGAGTCCCGAAGCTGTTTGGCGACCGTGTCCTTCTGTGCCCTGATGAACTGGATCACGCTTTCGGCACTCTCACCCCTGCGCTCCACGTCGTAGAGGATGAACGCCTCGGCCATGGATTGTGCCAGGTCCTGCGCCAGTACGGGGTTCTCATCACGGCAGGTGATCTCCACCGTCTTCGCCGTCACGTCGAGCGGGTTCACGTTGATGCGTGAGGCGTACCGCTGAAGGAGGTATTCCTTGGAGTTTATCCGGAAGAAGAGGTTCCGTTCCGTCGCATCCTCCGTGACCGTGGAGTAGTCCTCCAACCTGATGGTACAGGTCAGGTGCGGGGTCCGGACCGGTCCATTGCGCGCGAAGGTCCCTTCGAAGGTCTTGCCACCGGCCGTGTAGGTGATGCGGTAGCTGCCGGGCGCGGAAATGTCCAGGAAGATGGGTACATCGCGCACTGTGGTGTCCAGGAGCACGAGGTTCTCCACATGGAAGAATGTCCAGGTATAGTACTCCTCCGTCAGGATCTGCCCCCGGTTGAAGTAGCTCACTTCCAACGGCAACTTCTTCAGTACCCGACTGATGAAGAACTTGGACCGCATCAGTTCCACATCGGCCTGCAGGTTGTTCACGTCGTCGGTGAAGGTCTCCATGCTCAACACCTGTTTGGCGGTGTTGCTTTCCCGCAGTTGGATGAGCGTGCGGGCTTCGTAGGTAGGTGCGGTGTAGCGCAGGTAGATCAAGGCTGAGGCCAGCGCCGTGAGGACGCACAGCATGATCCAGATCAAGCTGCGCTTGATGATGAACAGGAAAAGGCCCAGCTCGAACTCCTGGCTGAAGTTCGTGATGCGCTCCTTATAGCTCTCGAAATTGAGGTTGCGCTGACTGATGTCCTCGTTGAGCATGCGCCGCTATTGGAGGTTGCGGGTCACAGATAGGACAAGTAGAACGCTCGTTAGCAAGGTGATGACAGGAAGTATGTCCTGCAGGGCTTCGGTCGCGATATCGGGGTTGGGTTGCACGTAGACCACGTCATCCCCCTGCATCACCATGTCCGCGTATTTCAGGCCGCTTATATCGCTCAGGTCGAACTCATAGATGAGGCGTTTTCCGGACCGGTCGTAACGGAAGACCTTCACCTTGTGCGCATTACCGCGTTTGTTGAGGCCGCCGGCCAGGCCGATGACTTCCAGGAGGGAGGTATTGCTGTTCTCCAATTGCACCACCTTGGCGTCCCCACCGCCTCCTGGGAAGACCACGACCCTTCGATTGGAAACGATCACTTGTACGAAAGGCCTGTTATAGTAGGTCGTGTACTTTTCCTCAAGGAACGTTTCTGCTTCACGCAAGGTCATCCCGGCCAACTCCACGCGACCCAATAAGGGTAGCTTCACCAGTCCGTCCGCATCGATGAAATAGCTGAAGGCGCTGCGTTGCAGGAACGTCACGTCACGTGTGGCACCTTCGGAGACCAGGTCGATCATCTTGAAGCCATCGTTCGCGAACAGCCGGAACTGGATCATGTCGTTCCGTTGCAGCTTCAGGTTCGCCTTGACCGAATCCGTCACCTGGTCGAACTTGTAGTCCCGGGGCGTCTTGAACATGATGTCCCGGTTGATCGTGCAACCCGTGAGCAGCAAGGCGACCAGGATGGAGTGCGTCCAGGTACGTGTGAGGTTCCGCGTCATGTGCGCGCAAAAGTAGCGATCCCGGCGGGGCATGGTCAGTTCAGCAGCGCGCGGTACATCGCGTCGGTGTCCTGGACCAGGCGGGTGTAATGGAAACGGTCTCGCACGTGCTCCCAACCTCCTTGTCCGATGGCACGCCGCAAGGCCTCGTCCTGCACGAGCCGGGTCAGGTGCGCCTCCAACCCGTCAACGTCTCCGCTGGCGGTCAATAGGGCCGTACGATCGGGGAGGACCACGTTCTCAATGCCACCCACGCGGGTGCTGATGACCGGCCGGTTCGCGGCTTGGGCTTCGATCAGGCTCACCGGTGTGCCTTCGTTCAAGCTTGTCAGCATCACGATATCAACGCCGGCATTCACGATATCCACCTCCTTGATCCACGAGGTGAAGGTGATGGTGGCCGGGGCCACCATGGGCTTCCCGTTCACGCCATGCCCGAAACCGTGGCCGTTGAAATAGGGTCCCTGTACTTGGCTCATACCCAAGTCGTTGACACGTCCCAGCAACCGTTCACGTTCCTCGCCATCACCCACCACGAAGGCCCGGAGCTTTGTTCCGGTCTTCCGGCTCACCCGGGCGATCACCTCCAGGAACAGGTCATGGTTCTTGATGGGTACCAACCTGCCGATGATACCCACTGCGATCTCGTCCTCCGAAACACCATAGACACGCCGGAAGAGCTTGCGTTTCGCCTCCTGGTCCGTTTGGAACCGGGTGAGGTCGAAGCCCAAGGGGATCACGCTCACCTTCTCGTCCGTGGTGATGCGGTGCTCGTCCACCAGTTCGCTCTTCTGTATTTCACTTATGGCCACGATGCGGGAAGAGCGGCGGGCCAGGAAACGCTCGATATTCTTGTACAGCGCTGTACGTACCGGGCCGAAGTAGCTGTGGAAGACGTGTCCGTGGAAGGTGTGTACGATGGCCTTTACCCCCAGGTCCGCAGCGGCCATGCGACCAACGGCACCGGCCTTGGCCGCGTGGGTATGTACAATGTCCGGTTTGAATTCCTTGATCAGCTTCTTGATGCGGTTGTACGCACCGCGATCGCGCCAAGGGGCTACCTCACGCTGCAATTCAGGGAGGATCATCGGTTCGATACCGAGTCCGCCCAGTATGTGATGACTGCCTTCTTCCGTAGCCTCCTGGCTACCGCCCACCAGAAGTGTCTCGTAATCACCGGGCAGGTACTTGGTCAGGTAAGCCGCATTGTGCGTGGGGCCGCCAAGATTGAACCGGTTGATGATGCGTAGGACTCGGGGCATATTGCGCTAAGGGTCAGCGAAGATAACCGGTCGTGGCCAGGATCCAAGTCGCTCAGCGACCGTGCCTGTTCCACCACGACAAATAGACGAGCAAAGCGTGTACGGTTGCCTGAGCGGTACCCGGCGAGGACGAGCGCAATTGCTTGAGCACCGCACTGGTAGCGGTCCAGTCCAACCCCGCGTTCTCCACGAGGTCCTTACGGAAGAGCCCGTCGACAAAGTGTCCCAACGGGCCGCGAAGGAGATCGAGCAGGGGTACCTCGAAGCCTTTCTTGCTCCGGGTCATCACCGTGGCAGGGAGCAGGTGCCCGAACGTCTCGCGCAGGATGTGCTTGCCGGATCCCTTGTGCAATTTGGCGTTCGCAGGCAGGCTGAAGGCGAACTCCACCACGCGTTTGTCCAGGAAGGGTGTGCGCACCTCCAAGGAATGGGCCATGCTGGTGAGGTCCACCTTGTGCAGCATGTCGTTGGGCAGTGTGGACAGCACATCGGCGAGCAAAGCGCCGTTCATGCCCGGCATGCGTGCAAAGGCGCCGGCAAAGACGGTGTCACGTTGGGCCATGGCGTTCGCATCCACTTTCGCGGACACCAAAGCGTCGGCCTCTTCATGGGTGGTGAACGCGGCGAGCTCCTGGAAACGGCGGTCTTCCGGTGTGGCTGCAAGGCGGGCGAACCGATCGTACTGGCGGAAACGGTTCTGCCATTTGCCGTTGCGTGAACGTGGAAGCACGCGCCAAAGGGGGGCAAGCAGTCGTACGGCTTGTTCCTGGGCACCCGGGGAACGCCAGCGCAATTCCGCCTGGTGTTTCGTGTAGCCGCCGAAGACTTCATCCGCGCCGTCACCGCTTACGGCCACCGTGACGTGCTTGCGCGTGCGTTCGCAAAGCATGAAGGAGGGCAGGGCGCTGCTATCCGCGAACGGTTCGTCCGTTGCGGCAAGCAGGCGCGGATAGTTCTCGGCCAGTTCCTCCCGCGTCAGTTTGAACGTGCTGTGATCGCTCTTGATGTGCCGCGCCACTTCCTCGGCGTACCGCGTTTCATCGAAGTATGGGTCATCGGCGTATCCGATGCTGAACGTGAGCAGGTGCTTGTGGTGATGTGCGGCGAGAGCGCTGACGATGCTGCTGTCCACGCCGCCGCTGAGGAAGGCCCCG
>DEQO01000028.1 GCA_002360495.1 Flavobacteriales bacterium UBA3364 | reverse complement strand
GCTCCAATAGCTCAACGAGGTGGCTGGTATTGCTGCTATTGTAGCCCCCCACTACCAGCGCGAGATCTGCTTCCTGCTTCAGCAACTCGTTCGTGGCGTCCTGGTTGTCGTTCGTGGCGTAGCAGAGCGTGTCGCGCGTATCGGCGAAATGGTCTTTCAGGTCCGCATCACCGTACTTCTTGGCCATCACCTGTTTCAAGTGATCGGCGATCGCCTGGGTTTCAGTGGCGAGCATCGTGGTCTGGTTCACCACACCGATGCGTTGCAGGTCTTTAACGGGATCGAAACCCGCCGAACAGCGCTTGCTGAAGAGTTCGTGGAAGCGGGAGAGGGGAAGCTCGCCCAAAATGATCCGCCCCAATTCCTCGGTCTCGGCCATGTCCTTCACGATCACCGCGGGTGCGCCTTGTGCCGTATGGCTGAAAGTGGCACGCGTCTCCTCATGTGCCGCTTTGCCGTGGATCACGACGGAATAGTCCTTCGCACCCAGTTGCGCACTGCGGTTCCACACCTTCTCCACGAACGGGCAGGTGGTGTTGTGCTTGAGTGGATCGATGCCGAGTGCTTTCAATTTCGCCTCGGTCTCCAAGGTGGTCCCGAAGGCGGGGATGATCACGATGTCGTCGCTCCGCAATTCGTTCCAATCCATCAACATCCGCCCGTGCGTGTCCTGGATGAACCGCAGCCCATGACCTTCCAGATCCGCGTTCACCTCCGGATTGTGGATCATCTGGCTCAAGAGGAAGATCCGTTTACCGGGATTCTCCTCGATCGCTTGGTAGCTGATCTCGATCGCGTTCTCCACACCGTAACAGAACCCGAAGTGCCTCGCGAACACGAAGCGCACAGCCCCGAGGTCCAGGACCGTCGGTGCAAGGTCCTTCTTCTTGGGGTCCTGCGCCTTGCGGAAGGCCTTCAAGCGTCCGATCAAATTGCTCCGGTAGTGGGTGGGAATGCTGAACGAACGCATGAATTACCGGGCGGGATGGGAGGGAAGCAAAGGTAGCGGGACGATCGATGCGATCGCCGCGCTTGGAAGGCAGCGCGACCGGGCTTTTCGAACGCCGGGCAACCCTTCCGTGCTTGTTCCTATCATTGCCACATATGGACCGATCGATGTACCTCGTCGTTGCGACCACCTGCGTGATCACTGCGACGTTCCTTTCCGGGTCGTTGTTCGCACAGGATTGCGAATTCGATCTGGGTCCGGATACCATGCTGTGCCATGGGCAGACCGTGTTGCTCCAGGGTCCAACTGGGGCGCTCACCATAGAATGGCAGAATGGTGTGTCCGCAGTGTACATGACAGCCGATACCTCCGGCACGTACTGGTGTACGGCCACGTTGCCGATACCGGGTCAGGACGTGGTCACCAACGGCGATTTCAGCGATGGGGATACAGGATTCGCCACCGACCTGCAGCTTGGCACCGGTGGCGCATGGGGGGTGTTGAGCCTTGAAGGCACGTACGGTGTCACGACCGATCCACAATTGCTCCACAGCAATTTTTCCTCGTGCGGCGACCATACCGGAGGGGGGGGCATGTTCCTCGCCAATGGTTCCGCGGTGGAGAACGCGAGCGTTTGGTGCCAGACCATCACAGTACAGCCGAACATGACCTATGCGTTCTCAGCGTGGCTCATGTCGGCCAGTCCGGAAAGCCCGGCAATACTCGATTTCACTGTGAACGGCGCCAGTCTCGGCGATCCCCTGTTGGCTTCGAGCACCACCTGCATCTGGGACCAGTTCTACGCGCTCTGGTCTTCGGGCACGGCGACCACGGTCGATATCTGCATCACCAACCAGAACCTGGCGACCAGTGGGAACGACTTTGCTTTGGATGATATCGCGTTCACGCCGTTGTGCAGCTATACCGATTCCATTGACATCACTGTTCTGCCCCCACCCCCCGACATGCTGGTCACAGGTGCTGAGCCCATCTGCCCGGGCACTTTACTTACCCTTCAGGCAACATTGGACCCTCCCGATTGGCCATTGGACGATGTCCACATCGAGTGGAACACCGGCGTTGATGCTTCCACCATCCTGGTCGGTAGCCCGGGTCTCTATGAAGCCACGGCTGATGGTCTTTGCCTGAACGTATCCGGTTCAGCGCTCGTGGAAGCCGATACCTGTACCACGCTCTTGGAGATGCCCAATGTCTTCACCCCGAACGGCGACGGGCACAACGACACTTTCCGGCCCATGACCATTGGCGAGCCGACGAGCTACACCATGGAGATCCGCAACCGCTGGGGGCAGGTGGTGTTCCGCTCACAGTCCATTCACACCGGCTGGGACGGCCGGGCGCAAGGGGGGCCAGCGCCGGACGGCATCTACTTCTGGGTGGTCCTGTACAGCGACCTGCAGGACAACGGGCGTAGCGTGTCCAAGGAGTTGTCGGGAAGCGTTACCCTCCTCGGAACACGCTGATAAATAGTGCGTTGGATGCCCTTCTCGCCAACGTTCGAGGGTGGCGGACCGATCGGAGGACCATCGGCAGGGGGTGCGCAATGCTCCTAGGGCCGCCTCACGATCCAACTGCCGGCAGATCAGGAATTTCAGCTACATTTGCGGCCCCATTCGGGAAGCCTGTCGTGGTGCAGCAGGCCAACGAACAAACCCTTCCGGACAGCACCCTCGGTCCGGGATACAAGTAGAAGAAGTGATATGGCAGTAGTCGAGAACAACAAGGTCGTCCTCCGCGAACCACCGGTCGATTTCGATTGGACCGTGGTGGAAGATGACCGGAAAGGCCTTTCCGAGGACCATCGTGTGTCCATGGAGAAGGCATACGAGGACACCCTCAGCAGCATCTCCGAGAAGGAAGTGCTCATGGGCACCGTCGTAGGAATGAACAAGAAGGAAGTGGTGATCAACATCGGGTACAAGTCCGAAGGTGTTGTTCCCATCAGCGAATTCCGCTACAAGCCCGATCTCGCGATCGGCGACCGTGTTGAGGTCTACATCGAGAAGCAGGAGGACAAAGGCGGCCAGATGGTGGTGAGCCACAAGACCGCTCGCGTACACAACGCGTGGGGCAAGGTGAACCACGCCATGGAGTCCAACGAGATCATCACGGGCTTCGTGAAGTGCCGCACCAAGGGTGGCCTCATCGTGGACGTGTTCGGCATCGAAGCGTTCCTGCCCGGCAGCCAGATCGACGTGAAGCCCATTCGCGACTACGACCAGTTCGTGGGCAAGAACATGGAGTTCAAGGTCGTGAAGATCAACCAGGAGTTCAAGAACGTGGTGGTCAGCCACAAAGCGCTTATCGAGGCCGAACTGGAAGCCCAGAAGAAGCAGATCATCGGCGGCTTGGAGAAAGGTCAGGTCCTCGAGGGTACCGTCAAGAACATCACCAGCTACGGTGTGTTCGTGGACCTCGGTGGCGTGGACGGTCTCATCCACATCACCGACCTCAGCTATGGCCGCGTAAGCCATCCGGAGGAGGTGGTGAAGCTGGACGAGAAGATCAACGTCGTGATCCTGGATTTCGACGACGAGAAGAAGCGCATCGCCCTCGGCTTGAAGCAGCTTAGCGCCCACCCATGGGATGCCTTGAGCGCCGACCTCAACGCCGGTGACAAGGTGAAAGGCAAAGTGATGGTGATCACCGACTACGGCGCGTTCGTGGAAGTGGCACCGGGCGTGGAAGGCCTCTTGCACGTGAGCGAGATGAGCTGGAGCCAGCACTTGCGCAGCCCGAAGGACTTCCTGAAGGAAGGCCAGGAGATCGAGTGCGTGGTGTTGAACATCGACCGCGAAGAGCGCAAGATGAGCCTCGGCATGAAGCAACTCGCACAGGACCCTTGGGCCGAGATCGAGTTCAAGTACCCGCTACGCAGCAAGCACACCGCCAAGGTTCGCAACTTCACCCACTTCGGCATCTTCGCCGAGCTGGAGGAAGGCGTGGATGGTCTCATCCACATCAGCGACCTCAGCTGGACCAAGCGCATCAAGCACCCGAGCGAGTTCTGCAACGTGGGTGACGACATCGAAGTGATGGTGTTGGAGGTGGACAAGGAGAATCGTCGCCTCAGCCTCGGCCACAAGCAGGTGGAAGAGAACCCATGGGAAGTGTTCGCCGGCGTATTCACACCAGGCAGCACCCACGAGGGAACCCTCACCGGTCGTGCAGGCCAGAACTTCATCGTCAGCCTGCCCTACGGCGTTGAAGGCAGCGTAAGCCTGAAGCACCTGAAGAAGGCCGATGGCAGCAAAGCCGAACTCGAAGAGAAGATGCCGTTCGTCGTTCTCGAGTTCAATGCTGAAGCACGCCGCATCGTTCTCAGCCACACCCGCACCTTCGAAGAGGGTGAGGAAGTGATGGAAGCACCGGCAGCTGGTGCCAAGCGCGCACCCCGCAAGGAAGCAGCTGGCGGAGCATCCGCTTCGGTGAAGAGCGTGAACGAGAAGGTGGAGAAGAGCACCCTTGGCGACCTCAGCGTCCTCAGCGACCTGAAGAGCGCGATGGAGACCAAGGAGCGCACCGGCAAGAGCCGCAAGAAGGACATCGAAGAGGACGACGACAGCGAAGCCTAGTCGTTCCTATCGCACCTTGAGGAAGCCCGGCCCTGCGCAAGCGGTGGCCGGGCTTCGGCGTTCCTGGGGGTCGTCCAACGGGTGTTCCGGAACAAGCACCGACCCGCAGGCCCCACAACGCTATCTTCGTCGCACCGATGTCCGCCGTCCCACTGCTCACCAGCAAGGCCTTCGGGCTCACCATGGGGCGGCTTTGTTACCAGTTGATCGAGGACCACGGCGATCTGGAGGGTGTCGCTCTCATCGGCCTGCAACCACGCGGCGTGCTGCTGGCACGTCGCTTGAGGAAAGAACTGCAGCGGATCCTCGGCAAGGAGCTCCTTCAGTACGGAGAACTCGACGTCACCTTCCATCGCGACGATTTCCGGCACCGTTCCACACCGCCCAAACCAAGCATCACACAACTCGATTTCAGCCTGGACGACCGCAAGGTCGTTCTGGTGGATGACGTGCTGTATACCGGTCGCACCATTCGCGCCGGGCTCGACGCGCTGCTCGCCTTCGGCCGTCCGGCCAGCGTGCAGTTGTTGGTCCTGATCGATCGCCGTTTCAGCCGCGAGCTACCCATCCAATCGGACTATGTGGGCAAGTGGGTCGACAGCATCGGCGATCAGCGTGTTACGGTGGAGTGGAAGGAGACGGATGGCAAGGACCAGGTACTGATGCATTCCGCTGAACGCGAGGGTAGGGACACGTCCACGCTGGCACAGGGAACTTCCGCGGACCGATGAACACAACGGTACACAGCGATCAACTCAGCACCGAACACCTGCTCGGTATAAAGGACCTTTCCACGGAGGACATCGAGTTGATCTTCCGCACGGCGGATGGGTTCAAGGAAGTGTTGAACAGGCCCATCAAGAAGGTGCCCTCGCTGCGCGACATCACCATCGCGAACCTCTTCTTCGAAAGTAGCACCCGCACACGCGTCAGCTTCGAACTGGCCGAGCGCCGCCTCAGTGCCGATGTCGTCAACTTCAGTTCGAGCGGGAGCAGTGTCAGCAAGGGCGAGACCTTGGTGGATACCGTCAACAACATCCTGGCCATGAAAGTGGACATGGTGGTGATGCGCCACCCCGACCCCGGAGCCGCCGTTTTCCTGAGCCGTCATGTCGATGCGCGTATCGTGAATGCCGGTGATGGCACGCACGAGCATCCCACCCAGGCGCTACTGGACGCGTACAGCATCCGCGAGAAGCTGGGGAAGGTGAAAGGCGTGAAAGTCCTGATCGTCGGGGACGTCCTGCATTCCCGCGTGGCGTTGAGCAACATCTTTTGCCTGCAGAAACTCGGTGCCGAGGTCATGCTCAGCGGCCCCAACACCCTGATGCCCCGTTACATCGAGAACCTTGGCGTGAGGGTCGAGCCCGACCTGGACAAGGCCTTGCGCTGGTGTGATGTGGCCAACATGTTGCGTATCCAATTGGAGCGGCAGGGGGGGGATGGGGTTGCGAATTTCCCGAGCCTGCGGGAGTATGCATTGCGCTACGGCCTGGACCTGGAGCGCTATACCCGGATCGGGAAGGAGATCGTGATCATGCACCCCGGGCCCATCAACCGTGGGGTGGAGGTGACCAGCCAGGTCGCCGACCACGCCAACAGCATCATTTTGGAGCAGGTGGAGAACGGGGTGGCCATACGAATGGCGGTATTGTACCTGCTTGCTGCGCGTATCCCACGCGGCACTGTTTGAAAGTCACGGGCAGCACCTGTCCCACACCCTTTGGAACCGGTGACTATATTTGGCGGGATAGCCCATCGACCATGAACTTCACCATCGAGGACAAAGGCCGCTATACGCTCGTAACCAGCAATGCGGACAAGCTGGACACCACCTGTGCACCGGAACTCAAGAGCGAACTGGTCTATTTGAACAAGACCGGCGTGCGCAACGTCATCATCGACCTTTCCGCAACGCGCTACTGTGATTCGTCCGGCTTGAGCGCGTTGCTCGTGGCCAATCGTTTGTGCAAGAGCGTGAACGGAACGCTTGTTGTTTGCGGTTTGCAGGAACCGGTACAGAAGTTGGTACAGATCTCGCAATTGGAAAGCGTGCTCTCGATCACGCCAACGCCAGCTGAAGCGGTCGACCTGCTGTACATGGAGGAGATCGAAAAGGATGTCAACAAGGAGTGATACGCGCATGAAGAAGATCTTTTTCGCCCTGGTCGGTGTGGTGGGCCTCACCTCCGCACACGCTCAGTGTACGCCCGATCCCCAGTTCGCCGAGGAGGATTTCGGTGTATGGCCGGATACGATCGCGGACTTTGCACCGGGAATAGTGGGGCAGTTCTACAGCGACACGTTGAACCTGATGGTCCCGGCCTTGGCGAGTTCCATCCCCAGTACTCCGCCGTATCCACCGTTTCCGATCGATAGCATCCAATTGGTATCGGTTGAAGGATTGCCACCGGGTCTCAGTGTTGACTGCAACTCACAGACAGCGGGGCCGTGCACCTATCTCCCGACGATCCTGGGCTGCGGATTGATCGAAGGCACCCCGACTACGGTTGGGACCTATCCGGTCGTGTTGAACGTCTTGGCGTGGTTCACCTTGATCGGGCCCAATAGCGAAGCTGCTTCGTTCGATGGATATGAGATCGTGATCACGTCGAACACGGGCATCGCATCGATCGCTCCCATGGGGCTCGGCAGTGTCAGGAACGTCCCCAACCCGTTCGCGTCCAGGACCACGATCGAGTTCCAGGTCGGCCGCACGGGAGATGCTACTGTCCGCGTGTTCAATATGGTCGGGGAAGAACTGTGGACGCAGCGCGTTCAGGCGAAGGCCGGCGCCAACAAGGTCGTCTTCGAAGGTGGCGAGCTCCCCGCTGGTGTCTATCTCTATAAAGTGGAATCCGGTTCCGAAACCTACACCGGCCGGATGGCCCTCCAACGGTGATCATCACACTTTCAGCGCTTTGATCAGAAGGCCCCGGCACCGGGGCCTTCTTCGTACGCACCATGCACAACAGTCCTTTCACGGTCACGACTTTGGGTACCGGTGCGGCATTGCCGGCGCGTGGACGGTATCCGACCGCGCAACTGGTGAACGTGCATGACACGTTCTACCTGATCGATTGTGGCGAGGGAACGCAGGAGCGCTTGCGGGTAGCCGGTGTGAACTTCCAGCGTATCGGTCACATCTTCATCAGCCATCTCCATGGCGACCATTACCTGGGTTTGATGGGCCTCATCAGTTCCATGCATTTGATGGGACGACGGACGGAACTCCACGTTCATGGCCCCCCTGAGCTGAAGGAGATCATCGATCTGCAGCTGAGGGCGTCCGGAACATGGCTTCGTTATCCGATGCACGTGCATGCCACGGCACCCGAGAACGGCAGGGAGATCATGTCCGATCCGCATGTAACGGTCTCGTTGCTTGCGTTGAAGCACCGGGTGCCATGCACCGGCTTCCTCTTTCGCGAAGCACGAGGTCCACGACGATTGAGAGTTGAACGGTTGGGCGATGTCCCACAGTTCAAACGCGCGGCGGTCAAGGCCGGGGAGGACCTGGTCTTTCCTGACGGAAAACGGATCCCGAACACGGAATTGACGCTGGACCCGGTACCCGCACGCTCATACGCTTACTGTTCGGACACTGCCTACGAGCCCTCCTTGGTGGCGTTCCTCAAGGGTGTCGATCTCCTCTATCACGAGGCCACCTTCACCACGGCGATGGCCGACAAGGCGAAGGAGACCCTGCACAGCACAGCTGCCCAAGCCGCACGGATCGCAGCTGAAGCCGGTGTTGGCCGATTGCTGCTCGGCCACTTCAGTTCGCGGTACAAGAGCGCTGATGTTCTGCTCAGCGAAGCCGTCCAGATCTTCCCCAACTGCATCCTCAGTTACGAGGGTGGGGTATTCCCGATCGAAAGCCGGCCTTGATGTGGACGTTTTTTGGGAGGGAGGCCCTCAGCGGATAGCTTTGCGCCTTGTCAAGAATGGTTCTAAATAATCAATGAGCATCCGCACCCTTATCGCTGACCACAGTGAGCTGGCCCTGATAGGCCTGCGCACCATCCTTTCGGAGGCGCCCCGCGTGCAGTTGGTCGGTGTTGCCCGGGACCCGATCGCCATGGAGGCGATGATCGTCCGGCACCGCCCGCATGTGGTCCTGCTCGATCATACGGCCGAAGGGTTCGGTGCACGCACCATTCGGGACGGGATCAAGCGGTCCAGAGGGACGCGTTTCGTGGCGATAACGCCGGATCCTTCCACGGCCGCGCTCATGTCGGCCATACGGGCAGGTGTCACGAGCTATATCCGGAAGGACTGCGACGTTCAGGAGATCATCGATGCGATCACGCAAACGGCCGATGGTAGCAAGTTCTACTGCGGAAAGGTGTTGGATGTCCTGCGCAAAGCCTCGTTCGATGTGGAGCGCTTTCTTTCCGAACCCCTGTCCTGCGCACCGGTCGCCCTGAGCGATCGTGAGTGCCAGGTGATCACGTTGATCGCTGAAGGCAAGTCGTACACCCGCATAGCGGAAGAGCTCAATTTGAGTTCGCACACGGTGATCGCGCACCGGCGCAACATCATGCAGAAGTTGGGCGTGAACAACACCGCGGCGGTGGTGCTCTATGCGGTCAAGAACGGCTTCATCAGCCCGAACAAGTTCCTGTTCGACCGTCCGGCATAGACGGCGCCGGTTACCTTTCCGCACGATGGTACAGGTGATCGGTGAGATCGGTGGGTCCGCTTCCCGATGGGCGGTATTGCAGCCGGATGGCGGCTTCACCACATGGCCACCGAAAGGGGAGCGCCTCCCCGGTTTCAATCCGATCAGCGGCGATGGCGATCGGTTCGCAGGCGAGATCCGCGGATGGTTCACCGTTCACCAGCCCGATGCCCTTGGGGCCGCCGGTATCCACATCTATGGCGCGGGATGTGGGTCGAAGGAAAGGCAGGAGCGCATGTCGAGCGCGATGCGGAACATATGGCCCTCGGCCCGGATCGCCGTGACCACGGACCTCCATGGTGCGGCCCTTGGTCTTTGTGGCACGAAAGAGGGCCTTGTGCTGATCCTGGGCACCGGCATGAACGTCGGTCATTTCGACGGGACCCGGTTGTTTTGCCCCATGCCTTCGCTCGGTTATCTGCTGGGTGACGAAGGAAGTGGTGCGGACATTGGTCGCAACCTGTTGCAGGATGCGTTCCATGGACGAATACCACCGTCCGTCCATGGATCCCTGTTCGGTCCCGACGGGCCGGTGCTTTCGACCGTTCTGGAGCAGGTGCATCGGGCACCGCATCCAGCCCGTGAATTGGCTTCCTATACCGCATTGCTGGCCGGTCACTTGGATGAGCCGTACGTGCGCGAACTGTTGCTCGGCCGCTTCCACGCGCTGGCGGAGCTGATCGCCCGTTACTTCCCACCGGATGAGCGCCGGACCGTGTTCGCGACGGGTTCGGTAGCCTACGGATTCCGGGACCTGCTTTCGGAATGCCTATTGGACCACGGCATGACACTTACTGTCGTGGAGCCTGATCCACTTCCCGGCCTGGTGCGCTATCACCAGAGGCAAGGGTAGTGGGCGCCGATGTCCCGAGGACCAGTTCCCGGAAGCGGGCGAAGGCCTTTTGGTTCTCCGCGGAATGGATGCTACGCAGGACTCGTTTGCGTTCCAGTGCTGTCAAGTGCCAGCTCAACGAGATCTGCTCGGCCTCGTCGTGGCGTAGCTGGATGTCGATCACTTCCAACGGGAATTCGGTCCAGGCGCTGGCCTGCTGGAGCATGAGGTCGTAGTCCTGGTCCTGCACGCGCACCACGTTGTCGTAAACGCTGCCGATCGGGTCCAACATCCGCCCGATCAAGGATCCGCTGCTGGGTTTCACATCCAGTTCCTTTTGGGTATCGCGCAATTGCAATACCACCACGCCGCTGGTATTGTCGCGGATCCATTCCCTGAAGGTGTGCAGGTAGGCGAGTGATACGCGGTAGCCGTAGTTGTCCCTCAGACCTGCATCCATCACACGCATAGGTGGGTTGCTTGGCAGCGACACGATGGGTGTGATGTACGGGAACGAGGCGTTCATGCGAAGGGCGCTCGTGAGTTTCAAATTGGAAGCTCCCTGGTCCTTGAACATCCGCTGGAACTCAATGGATTCGGCTTCTCCCGAGCTGCGCAACGGCCCCTCGGGGGAAATGTTCGTAAGGAAGGCCATGGGTAGGGACCCGATCACCAAGCGCCGTCCGTCGTTTATGGAAGCCGGGGCGATCACCATCAGGGGGATCTTGGCCTCACGCTCGGGACCCGCCAGATCGCCCATGCGCACATCGAGCATATTGCGCGTGTTCTGATTCAGTCGGTGTTCGAAGGCATAACCACGGTCCAGGGTATACCGCAAGTCACCATCGCGCACGGTCCGGTACCTCACGAACATGTCGTTCGTCACGAAACTGAACGCAACCTGGTTCAGCATATCGCCGGAAACCTCCGCGAGCAGGGCCTTGTCGTTCCGTTGGATGCTGTCGTTCGTCTGTTGCGCCAGGAAGAGTTGCCGGTAGTAGGCTGCGCCGATCAATCCCCCGGAGGAGCCGGTCATGAGGGCCGTTCGGTCCATCAGGTTACCGCCCAGAAGGCTGTCGGCATACTGCAGGCTATAGAGCGTCCACAGCATGGATCGCAAACCACCACCGCTCGTGTTCACCAGTATCAGTGGCGGTTTGTCGGCGGTCTGCGGAAGGGTTTGGTTATCGGCCTTCCAGCGCTCGAGGGTGGTGAGCATGGCCTGCGCGTCGCGTCGCACAGCGTCCGCATCATTGGCCATCGCGGTGATCACCGGCCGGTCGTACGTTGCAGGCGCCACCGTGTAGTCCAACCCATAGGCCTGGTTGTCGTAGAGGAACCGCTCGGTCTTGTGGCTCAACAGGTTCAACCCCACGATAAGCCCCAGGATCAGCGTGCCCGTCCAACCCTGCAGCCAACTGAACAGCGCGCTGATGATCATCAATAGCATGGTGAAGAGCAGGAAGGCGCTGGCACCGGCCGGTATGGAGAAGAAGCGTGTATCGCTGAACGCACCCAGCGCGATGAAGCTGATCACCAACACCACCTCGAAGATGGCCCCGTTGATGTGGTTCTGCCACAGCACGTCGCGCAGGAGTTCCTTGTCGTAGTGGGCACTGCTCCGGGCCAGCATGATCCGCAGTCGTGGGGTGAGGTAGGTCTCGACCCGCCACTTTTCCGATCGCTGCTGGCGTCGCAACCAGCGCGAGGCTTTCCGCTTTTCCACCCTGCGGTGTGGCGGCGCATCGTGTTGCGGACCGATGATGTCCACAAGTGGTTCGGCCGGCCGGTACTCGTCCGGCTCCCGTCCCAACATCTTGATGATGTCCGTGTTGGTCCGCGTGAAGTACAGCAGTGCGAGCCCCAGGAACAGCAGGACCCCGAACACGAAGCCGCCCAAATGCCAGATGATGGCAAGGGGCGTTTCCAACTCCTTGGAGAACTGGAACCGGGCGGAACACCAGAGAAAGGTGAGAATGAACAGGCCCGGGATCACGGCATTGTTGATGTTGAACTTCAGGAAGGGACGTGCGATGGTGGCGATGAACGGGAACCGGTAGCCGTGCATCGCATAGCTGTACAGGTTGAATGCGGTGATGAAACCACCGAGCGCGAACCCTGTGATGGCATAGGAGGTGAAGCCCACATGCCCGAAGTACTCCGGATAGAGGAAGAGGTAAGGAACGCCGTATTTGACACCGATACTCTCCGTGATGTACCCGAAAAGCAGCAGCCAGGTGAAGAGAAGCAGGTGGTTCTTCTTCAGGTGGAGCACCAGCAGCTGGAACGGGAAGAAATAGAGGATCCTGCGCGACAGTTGGCGGTATGTGCTGCGGGCTCCCATCCAATTCCGCCCGCCGCTGAGGGAGGGCCTGTGCACCGGTGCGGTGCCTTCCACGTCAATTATACGTACGCCGGGCCCGGAGTGTTGTCTTCGTGCCGCCGATGGTCGTCCAACACCAGAGGACCGTGCCGTTAGACCTTGGCCAGCGTAAGTCCCATGACCTCCGCTTCCAGGGCTTCCGCGCGCCTTTTCAGGTCCTCGGCCTTGTTCAGCACATCCCCCTTGAAGGCTTCGTCGTCCAGGCCGGCGCAGTTGATCTTCACGTTCAAGTAGGCCCCGAGGGCACCGGTGCGGGCACAAAGCGCACCCACACCGGCGTCGCTCACACTGGCCTTCAAGCCGTTCTGGGCCATGGCCTTCATCAGGTCCATGCTCTCCACGCATACCTGCATGGTCCGAAGCGGTGTGTTGATGGCGCCTTTGGTGGCTTCGCGGATGGCGTTCTTCCGGGCGGCTTGCTCTTCCGGCGAACCCTTGGGAAGGCCCATGGCCGCCATGATCCGGTCGAAAGCACGGGTATCCTCATCCACCAGGAAGAGCAGTTCGTTGCGCAACTTTTCGCCGACCACTGCCCATTTGCTGAACTCCTCCCAGCGATCGTCCCATCCACGTTTGTGCGCGCTCAGGTTCGCTACCATGATGCCGAGTGAGACACCCAAAGCACCCACGTAGGCAGCCACGGATCCGCCACCCGGGGCAGGGCTTTCAGCGGCCGTTTCCTCGCTGAAGCGCTTCAGGTCCATGCGCACCAAACGCTCCGTTCCGTCCTGCTCAAGCATGTACTCGATCACCTTTTTCCCTGGATCGAAGGGGCCGAGGTCGTCGAGCCCCAAGGACTTTACGGCGATCTTGATCTTCTCCCGTTCACTGATGCCCAGGCTTCGTTCCTGGCGCGCTAGGAAAAAGTCCGCAGCATCCAGCAAGGACTGCTTCGGGATCAAGCCCACGAGTTCGCTACCGGTCACACGGATGCCGCGTTCCGCCGCGCTCTTGCAAGCTTCATCAAAGGCGATGTGTACGGGTGTGACCGTGATGTCCGTAAGGTTGAGCGAAAGCTGGGCGATGCCGTATTCCTCGATGAACCAACCGATACCCTTCACGGTTTTCAGCTTGCCGGGCACCTGCTGCTCGCTGCCGTCGGCTTGCTTCACTTTGCGGCCCGCTTCCCGGATGTCGAAAGCGATCGCGTTGGCACGGCGCGTGCTCGTTGTGTTCAGGTTCACGTTGTAGGCCACCAGGAAGTTGCGTGCACCGATGGCCATGGCCCCGCTGCGGGCTACACTATCCGTGAACTCCGCCGGACCGAAGTCGGGTTTCCAGGCCGGGTCCTTCAATTTCTTGGGAAGCCCTTCGTATTCGCCGCTGCGGTTGTTGGCGAGGTTCCGGCGCTTCTCTTCGCTGGCCGCGGCCTCGTAGCAGTATACGGGGATGGCCAGTTCCTTGCCCACACGTTCCGCCAACCCACGGGCGTACTTGGCTGCTTCCTCCATGCTGATGCCGCTGATCGGCACCAAGGGGCACACATCCGTAGCACCGAAACGCGGGTGCTCACCTTTGTGCGTCCGCATGTCGATCAGCTCCTGGGCTTTCTTGATCAAGCGGAAAGCGGCCTCGCACACAGGCCCGGGTTCACCAACGAAGGTTATCACGGTGCGGTTCGTGGCCTTGCCCGGATCGACATCCAGCAAACGCACGCCCTCAACGGTTTCCACCACTGCGGCGATGGCATCGATCTTGGCACGGTCGCGGCCCTCGCTGATGTTGGGCACGCATTCGATCAAACGACGGGTCATGGGGTTGGAACTAAGGGCCGCAAAGCTAGTTGCGACACGGCTGTGCGATGCCGGTGTGCTATGCTATGGTAGCACCACGCTCACCAGATTGTTCATCATGTGAAGAACAACGGGTACCCAGATCGAGTTGCTGCGCGAACGAGCATAGCCCAGCACGGCGCCCATCGGCAGTATCAGTAGCATCACGGTCCAGTCGTACTGCAGGTGCATCAAGGTGAACACCCCGGCGGTCATCGCTACGGTGGCATGTTCATCGGCCATATGCCGGATCGCACCGAAGAGCAGTCCACGGAGCAGGAATTCCTCGAATACAGGAGCGGCCACTCCTACACCGATGTAGAGCCAGAGGAAGTTGGTCGTACTGGCGATCACCTTCTCCATGAAATCCGTTCGGAAAGCCGGGATCAGATAGGAGAGCCCCTCGATCACCAGGCCCAGCAGGAGGAAAACCCCCAGCCAGAGGAAGAACTGTTTCAAGGTCGGGATCTTGAGGCCCAGGAAGGATGCTGTGTGGCCCCGTTTCCAAAGCCGGACCACGACCAGGATCAGGAGCGTACAGATGGCCCCGCTCCAGAGCGCCTCCTGCGCAACGAGATCACCGTTGAAGACCAACTCGTTCATGCGCTGTTCCATCGCTGGATCGGAAAGCGTGTTGAGCGTGAAGTCCTTGGCCAATTCCGGTGAACGGTCCAATACACCGGAAATGAACACGCCGGATTGCAGCAGGAAGAACACCATCAGTACCATGGCGAACAGCGCAACGCCCATGGCGAACTCCAACCCCGGAGGTCGCACGTAAGTAGGTTGAATGCTCTCAGGCGAGGGCTTCTCCGGACCGGACAGGTGCTCCATCGATGAGGACGGTGTCGATGTTATCGTTGCCGAACGTGTAAGGCAGGTAGGCGAGCGAAGGTATCTTCTTCGTGATGATGAGGCTCGCTCGTTTTCCGATGCTGATACTGCCGAGGTCGGCCTCGACGGCCATGGCAGCAGCGCTGTTCAAGGTCATCGCATTGATCGCTTCCTCCGGCAGCATGCGCAACTGGATACAGGCCAGGGAGAGCACGAAGTTCATGTTGCCGCTCGGCGTACTGCCCGGATTGTGGTCCGTCGCCAGGGCCACGGCAAGATCGCGGTCCATCAACTGGCGCGCCGGGCCGTACGGGATGCGAAGGAAGAAGGAACAGGAGGGGAGAAGCGTTGGTATCGGGGCCTCACTACCGGTACCTCTCCCGTGGAGTTGGGTGGAATGCATGTTCGCAAGCGCTTCGATGTCGGCTTCCTCCATCACCTCCAGATGATCGACGCTGAGCGCATGGTGCTTCACCGCCGCTTGGATCCCGCCGATGCTGGTGAACTGGTTGACATGCACTTTTCCCCGCAGTCCATACACGGCCCCGGCTACAAGGATGCGTTCCATTTCGGCCACGGTGAAATAGTTCGTTTCGCAGAACACATCGACGAAATCGGCCAGTCCTTCGGCCGTCACCCGTGGTATCAGTTCGTTCACGATCAGGTCCAGGTAGGCAGAGCGATCATCCTTGAACTCCGGAGGTAATGCGTGGGCAGCCAGCAAGGTGGTACGGACTTGCAGCGGAAGGGCTTCCTTCAGTCGTTTCGCCACGCGCAACATCTTCAATTCGCTCTCCACGCTCAGTCCGTAACCGCTCTTGATCTCCACGGCCGCCGTGCCCTGGTGCATCATTCCCTCGAGCCGGACTTTCGCTTTCGTGAAGAGCTCGTCCTCGGACATCGCCCGCAGTTTGGCGGCGCTGTTCAAGATCCCACCACCGCGTGCAGCGATCTCCTGATAGGTGTGACCCTTGATCTTGTCCACGAATTCCTCTTCACGGGACGCCGCAAACACAGTGTGCGTATGCGGGTCGCACCACCCGGGTAGTACGTAGCGGTCCTCGGCATCGATCACTGTGAGATCCGACCAGTCCGTGATGCCCGGAAACGAATCCATGATGCCGACGCCGGTGATCCGACCGTCCTCCGCCGCCAACCACCCATCGGCGATGATCGGAAGGTCCTTCATGCTACGCCCTCCGACACGGAGAAGGTCGGCCGGATGGGTTCCCACCAGTCCCTTGGCGTTCTTGATCAACAGGCGCTTCATGTGCGGGACAAAGAAAGGGCACCGTTCCTAACGATCAACCTGTGGATGGAAGGCTCTTGCACACGGAGGACCCCTAGAGGGTGGCGCTAACTTCGCACCCCGATGACGGTCGAATAGACCGTTCTGCGCAGCATCCATGCCCGGTAACACGTTCGGAAGCCTGTTCCGCCTGACCACGTTCGGCGAAAGCCACGGTGCGGCCTTGGGCGGCGTGGTCGATGGTTGTCCGGCAGGGTTGAACGTGGATATCGCAGCAGTGCAAACCGAGCTGGACCGTCGCCGTCCGGGCAGCACCCCCCTTGGAACGGCCCGGAACGAAACCGATAAGGTCGAATTTCTCAGTGGCATACTGGATGGCACCGCATTGGGTACACCGATCGGGTTCCTGATCCGCAATAGCGATGCAAGGAGCGCGGACTACGACCATCTGAAGAACGTCTACCGACCCGGCCATGCGGACAGGACCTGGGAGGAGAAGTACGGGATTCGGGACCACCGTGGCGGTGGGCGCAGCAGCGCACGGGAAACGGCCTGTCGGGTCGTTGGAGGCGCGATCGCTCGGCAACTTCTGGCGCTGCAGGGTGTGCGGGTGGAAGCCTATGTGGACCAGGTCGGTGACATTCGGTTGGAACGACCTTACACGGTATTGGACCTGCCTTCCGTTTGGAAGAGCGACGTCCGCGCGCCGGACGAGGCGATCGCACAACGAATGACAGCGCTGATCGAGCAGGTCCGTGGCGAAGGCGATTCCGTTGGAGGTCGCATCACCTGTGTGGTGCGGGGAGCACCGACAGGTCTTGGTGAGCCTGTTTTCGACAAGCTCAACGCCGACTTGGGGAAGGCCATGCTCAGCATCAACGCAGTGAAAGGGTTCGCTTTCGGCGCAGGCTTCGACGCCATCGGCTTGCGCGGATCTGCGCACAACAAGATGCATTCCGGTGGTATCCTAGGAGGGATCAGCACTGGTGAGGACATCGTATTCGATGTTGCCTTCAAGCCCGTATCAACGATCGCCAAGGCGCAAGGGACCGTTGACCGTTCAGGGAGGACCGTGATCCTCGAAACCCAAGGCAGGCACGATCCTTGCGTAGTACCGCGTGCCGTGCCCATCGTGGAGGCCATGACCTGCCTCGTACTTGCCGATCATCTTCTCAGGAACGGAACTGCACGGGCGCGGGACCTCGCGCCACAACAACGCTGAAAATGGCAAAGTGGACCAAACGCATCCTGCTCACGCTCGTCGCACTCGTCGTCCTGATCCTGGCGGCGGCCATCCTGATCCCCATCCTGTTCAAGGACAAGATCGAGGCCGCAGTGAAGGACGAAGTGAACAAGAACATCAACGCGGTGGTCGATTGGGGTGATTGGGACATCACCATCCTCAAGAGCTTTCCGGACCTCACCGTCGAGATCGAGAACGTCCGAGTGAGCAATCTGGCACCCTTCGAGGGCATCGATCTGGCCCGTATCGGCGAACTCACCGCTACGGTGGACATCAAGAGCGTTTTCGGCGACAAGATCGATATCAAGCGGATAGGATTGGTGCGCCCTTACATCCATGTGAAAGTGCTCGAGGATGGCCGGGCGAACTATGACATCGCGAAGCCCGACAGCTTGGTCGAATCGGGTTCCACCGACACCGCCAGCGCGTTCAACATAGGCCTTCGCGAGTACTGGATCGAACAAGGCCGCATCATCTACGACGACCTCTCGCTCCCCTATTTCATGGACCTCGCCGGCGTGGACCACAAAGGCAGTGGCGACTTCACCCAGGACCTGTTCACGCTGAGCACCACGACCCATGCCGACACCGTGAACGTGGTGTTCGATGGGGTGAAGTACCTGAAGAACGTGACCGCCGACGTAAAGGCCGACCTGGACATGGACATGCCCAACATGAAGTTCACCTTCAAGGACAACGAAGCCACGATAAACCGGCTTGTGCTCGGATTCGATGGCTGGCTGGCCATGCCGACGGACGACATCGACATGGACCTGACGTGGAACGCGAAGAAGACCGACTTCGGAACGCTGCTCTCCTTGGTCCCGGCGGAATTCGCAACGGACCTGACCGGTGTGGAGATGAGCGGCAAGGCCGGATTCAGCGGCTATGTGAAAGGCGTCTACAACGAGAAGAACATGCCCGGTTTCGGTCTGGTCATGGATGTTGACAAGGGCCGCTTCAAGTATCCGGACCTGCCGGAAAGCGTCGAGGACATATACGTCGACCTCAAGATCAACAGCCCCGCTGGCGCGGACATGGACAAGATGGTGGTCGACTTGAAGCGCTTCGCCATGAAGATGGCCGGCAATCCGGTCGAAGCGCGCATGTACCTCACACATCCGATGACCGATCCGAACGTGGACGCCGAGTTGCGGGCACAGATGGATCTGGCCAGTGTGAAAAAGGTGGTGCCGATGGAGAAGAGCGATGAACTGAAAGGGAACCTCACCGCCGACGTGCGCATGAAGGGCGCCATGAGCGATATCGAAGCACAGCGGTACGACAAGTTCACAGCGGACGGTAAGTTGATCCTGTTGGATATGGCCTACAAGAGCGATTCACTGCCCTATGGCGTCGGGATCAACAGCCTCTACTTCGACTTCAGCCCGCAGTTCCTATCGCTCACCAGCTTCGATGGCAGCGTGGGCAGCAGCAATATCCAGGCGAAAGGTCGCATGGACAATTACATCCAGTGGTGGTTGAAGGATAGCACGCTGGTCGGCAGTTTCGATCTCACTGCGAACAAGTTCGATCTGAACGAACTGATGGGTCCATCAACTCCGGAGGATACGACCGGAGCCGCAGCGGATACCACATCGCTGAGCGTGATCGAAGTCCCCGGCAACATCGACTTCCGCATGGGCATGGCCGTGAAGGAAGTGAAGTACGATGACATGGACCTGACCAACGTGCGCGGAGGCATGCACGTCCACGAGAAGCGCGTGGACATGAAGGATGTCTTCTTCAACATCTTCGGTGGTAGCATCGAAATGGATGGCGGATACGACACCAAGGACCTTTCGAAGCCGCGCATCGACCTGCGCTACGATGTGAAGGACCTGGATATCGAGGAAACCGTGAAGTACATGGAGACCGTGCAGAAGATGGCACCCATCGCCAAGACCTGCAAAGGCAAGTTCAGCACGGACCTGGAGATGAACGCGATCCTGGACCAACACATGCAACCGGACCTGAACACCATGACCGGCAAGGGAACGTTGAGGACCAAGAGCGTACGCATCGATGGGTTCCAACCGCTGGTGGACATCGCCAAAGCGTTGAAGATCCAGGAGCTGCAGAACACCACATTGAACGATGTGGTGTTCGCCTACAAATTCAAGGATGGCAAGATGATCACCGAACCCTTCAACGTGAATATCGGCCGCATCAAGTCCAATGTGGGTGGTAGCACGGCATTCGCGGACCAGGCGATCGATTATGACATGAAGGCGAAGATCCCGAGCGACATGTTCGGTGCCGGTGCCGCAGCGGCTGTCAGCGGGTTGCTGGGTAAAGCGAACAACGCCATCGGAGCGAATTTCCAGGTGCCTGCCGAATTGGACCTCACGGCCAAGATCACCGGCACCATCGACAAGCCGATCGTGAAACCGGTCTTTGCCGGTGGCGGTAGCAATGTGAAGGAGGTCGTTGTCGCGGAGATCAAGCAGGAGTTGAACACGCAGATCGACAAGGCGAAGGATGAGGCCATCGCCAAGGCCCGCGAAGAAGCCGCGCGTCTCGTTGCGGAGGCCCAGAAGCAAGCCGATGAAGCCAAGGCGCTCGCGCGTAAGGAAGCGGCCCGGTTGAAAGGTGAGGCGTACAAAGCAGCCGACGATGCCGTGGCGAAGGTGACCAATCCGCTCGCCAAGGTGGGAGCACAATTGGCGGCCAAAAAGGCGAAGGAAGAAGCCGACAAGCAGGAACAGAAAGCCCTTGCCGAGGCCGACAAGAAAGCCGACGCCATGGTCGATGTCGCCCGTAAGAAGGGCGATGACCTGATCGCCAAGGCCGAAGCGACGAACACGACCGTGAAATAGGGAGGAAGGGAACAATGACGTTGATGCGAAGATCTTGTAGCGTCGTCCGCCGTTCGGTGGTTCGACCGGAACGCATGTGCAGATCGACCGGGAATTTGTTCCTGGCATTCCTGGTCTGCTTATCAGGGATCGCAACAGCCCAGGACGATGGAGCCGCCGACGATCCTTGCGCCCCCCCCACCGACAAGAAGATCGTGAAGTTGTTGGAGGATGCGGGTAAGGCCAAAGACCCGGTCGAGCGACACCAGAAGTTGAAGTCCGCGCTGGAGATCGACAGTGAATGCGCATCCTGCCTCTTCCAATTGGGCATGTCCGCATACCGCATTGGCAAGGAGGGTGGCAAGGGATATGGCCCGGCCATCAAGTATTTCGATCAACTACAGGCGAAGTGTCCCAACTACCACAGCGATGTACCGTACCACCTGGGCATCATGCATTACGCACAGGACGAGTTCGCGGAAGCGGCGAAAGCCTTCGAGGCCTTCCGGAAGTTCCCGAGCGACGATGCCACCAAGCTGAGCAAGGACTATGACAAGAAGTACACGGATGTGGAAGCCGTGATGCCGGAACTCCAGTTCTATGTTGACTTCTACAAGAACACCGCCCCGCTGGATCCTGAATTGTTGCGCAACGTGAGCACACCGGCCAAGGAATACCTGCCCATGCTTTCGCCGGACAACGAATTGATCTTCTTCACACGCGTGAGCAAGGTGCAGGCGAAAGGCGACATCATGGCCCGCGAGGTGGAGCAGTTATCCGAAGCCCGGCGCCCGGATGTGAAGTCGGACTTCAATGCCGGCCGGGCCCTTCCCGATCCGTTCAACATGGGCGATGGCTACGGTGGCGTCACCATCAGTGTGAACAACCAGGAAATGTTCGTCACCGTTTGTGGTCCGAAGGATACCAAGGGCTACAGCAACTGTGACATTTACAGGTCGCACTATGAAACGCGGTTCGACCTTGACCAAGGCGGACAAGTCTTCGAATGGAGCGGTCTGGAGAGCCTGGGCCCCGCCATCAATACGCCCAATGGTTGGGAAAGCCAGCCATCCCTGAGTGCGGACGGGAATACCCTCTATTTCGCAACGATACGCGATCAGGCAACGGATGGGATCGACATCTACCAAAGCACACGTGATGCAAAAGGCCAATGGTCTCCGGCACGACCGGTGAAGGGGATCAACACGACCGGTGACGAGAAAGCCCCCTTCATGCACAGCGACAGTCGCACGTTGTACTTCGCAGCGAAACCACCGGTGGATGAAAGTGGTAGAGTGGACGTGACCGCAGGCCACAGAGGAATCGGTGGCTATGACATCTTCTTCAGCAAATTGAACGATGACGGTACATGGTCGAAGCCGAAGAACATCGGAAGCCCGCTCAACACGGATCAGGATGAGCACGGCCTGATCGTCAGTGCCGATGGCCACACCGCGTATTTCGCCAGTGGCCGGTACCAGGGGGCCGGGGACCTGGACATCTTCGGTTTCGAGCTACCACAGGATGCACGCCCGGACGACATCCTCGTGGTGAAGGGCGAGGTGCGCAACGAGCATGGGGAATTGGTGAAGGATGCCACGGTGGAGATCGAGTACATGGATACACGCAAGGTGGAGATCATCCGGGTGGACAGCACGAGCGGGCGCTATGCGACCGTGGTGAAACTGAAACCGGGCAGCGATGTGATCATGACCGTGAAGAAGAAGGACCACGTCTTCGATTCGCGCAGCTTCGCCATGGAGGACACGGTGCGTTCCGGTGTGGCCAAGGTGGACATGAAGGTGCAGAAGATCGAAGTGGGCCGGAGCTACCGGGTCAACGACATCAAGTACGCCACGAACTCGGCGGAGATCACGAAGTCATCGGAGTACATACTGGATGAATTGATCGGCTTCTTGAAGGAGAACGCCACAGTGAAGATCCGGATCGAAGGCCACACGGATAGCCGCGGGAGCGCTGAGGAGAACAAGGTGCTGAGCAACAACCGCGCTACCACGGTCAGCAACTACCTGCAAGAGCACGGGATCTCGGCCGGCCGGTTGACCCATCAAGGGTTCGGTCCTGAAAAGCCCTTGGCAAGCAACGACACCGAGGCCGGTCGCGCGCAGAACCGCCGCACGGAGTTCGTGATCGTCTCCCGCTAGTCCAGGTGGATGTCCTCGTCGCGGTGCTGCATGAGGCGCCCTTCGTTCACGCGCATACGCAGGTTCAGGAACTCCACCAGCACACTGAAGGCCATGGCGAAGTAGATGAACCCTTTGTTGATGTGCTCCCCGAAGCCCTCCATGATCAGCGCGGCGCCGATCATGACCAGGAACGCCAGGGCCAGCACCTTCACCGTGGCGTGCTTGTTCACGAAATCGGCGATGGGTGCGCTGGCGAAGAGCATCAAAAGCACCGCGATGATCACGGCCAGGGACATGATAAGCAACTGGTTGCTCATGCCCACGGCGGTGATCACGGAATCGAGGCTGAAGACGATGTCGATAACGATGATCTGGAGGACTACGCTGGCCATGCTGGTGGCCTTCCGGTGCGGCCCTTCCTTTTCGCGTTTGTGCTCAACCTTGGCATGGATCTCCACGGTGGCTTTCCAGATCAGGAACAGCCCGCCGATGATCAACACGAGGTCGCGGCCACTGATCGGCCGGTCCATGAACGTGAAGAACGGCTCCTGCAAACCCATGATGAAGCTGATACTGAAGAGCAGTGCCAGCCTGGTGATCATGGCCAGAGCAAGACCCATGCGTTGCGCCTTGCGCTGGCGCTGTGTGCCTTTCAACTCCCCGCTGAGGATGCTGATGACGATGATGTTGTCGATGCCGAGCACGATCTCCAGCGCGGTGAGCGTGAGCAGGGCGATGATCCCTTCACTGGTGAGCAGGATGGAAGGGTCGAGTGTGGAGAAGTCCATTCTGGAGGATCGGTTCGGGCGCGAAACTACTTCGTTGGCAATTGCCGGTTGTCACGACCTGCGATGGACATGGCTTGCGCTTGGCAGTTCCATCGCTTCAACAGTCATCAAGGTCCGTTTGCCGATCGATCGACACGGCATGGGCCTCCTGGTGTTCGCTCCCGCGGGGCCTTCGCGCAATGGTGGATGCGTCCGGGTCATTCGGTAGTACGAACAAGGCTCGGATATCCTTCGCGCGTGGCCGGAACGAACAGAAGGCCGCCGGTGCCATCACCATGAAGGAACCGGAACATGTTCGTTTCGAGAACCGGGCAGGGACAACGCGAATTCGATCGGCATCTCCACCAAGGAGCAGGGTGGCGGCTTCAGCAGTTCGCGGATCGGCACGTCCATGCCATCATTCCTCACGCGTCAAACGCGCCACCAGGATGGTCTCGTTCCGGTTCACGGGGTTCAACCAATGGACCAATCGGTCAAGTGCGCCCGGTTCGGCGCGGAAGAGCACCTTCATCGGGCCCGCCTGTCGAACGACGCCCGTGATCCGGTCACCAAGCGCCTCCTCACCGATGAAGAGCACGATGTTGGGGCGTTCCGCTGGCGGGAATTCGACCATACGAGTTCGTAGGTCCATGGTATCCGATGGCATGGGCACAACGTTCATCTCCCATTTCCCGGAATAGTACAACGGTGGCAATGGGACCGTCCCTTTGAACGTGTCCTCGATGATCAGGCCGCGCACGTCCGGTACATCGCGCAATCCGTACATCGCCTCCACACGGCTCCGTTTGCTGTAGCTGAAGGTGAGCAACAACAAGAGCCCGATGTTCACTGGCCAAAAGAACCTGAGGGTCCCGTTCCAAAGCGCGTTCCGCCGTTCCCACCATGCGCTGGCCGATCGCCATTGCTCCCATGAAACATAGCCGATCACGAAGAACAACGGCACGATGGGGAACAGGAACCGTTCCTGTTTATTGGGGAAATAGGAGTGGAAGGCGAGGAACGCCAACACCGGTAACCAAAGCAGGAGGGGCGAGGTCCGCCGGAAGAACCCGAAGAGCACGGCAAGGCTGAGGGGAGGGATGAAGATCCCTGCGAGCAACAGCAAGTAGTTGTACCAGGGCTGGTCGAAGTAGGTGGTGGTGTTCGCCAGGTTGTACAGCACATACTCCGTCATTTCCGCAAAAGGGCGGCCCCACAACACCAGGTCGATCCCTCCTTGCAACACCACCAGGGGCAACGCAAGGCCAATGGTGTAGATCGCGGCCGGTATCCAACGGCGCATCAGCAGCAAGGCCAGACCGAGACCTGCTGCGAAGAAGATGGTCTGAAAACGTACGTTCATCGCAAGCCCGATCCACACCCCGGCAACGAATGCTGCACGAACGGGTGATCCTTCCGGATCCCGCAACAGGTGCCACACGCCAAGCATCAGGAACGGAATGCAGGCCACCTCCACCAGGTTCCGCACCGCTAGGAAAGGCATGAAGTAGAACAGCGCCAGGAGGAGCCCGGTACGCCAAGCGATGCCCGGTGAAGAGAGCTTCAACGCGATCCGGTATCCGACGCGTACCACGATCAAGCTCCAGATCGCGTGCAACAGGCGCACCACCACCATGGCGGCTTTTGGGTCGGTAAGACCGATGGTGCCGAAGGCCTTGAACAGCAGGAAGTGGAAGCCCACATAGAAGAAGCCGTGGCCGGTCGGTTGCGGTTCCGCCCCTTGGTTCCAAGGCAACCAGGTGCTGTAGCCGACGTCCTGCACCCAGCTCGCTGCGGACTCGATGATGAGGAAATGATCGTCGTGCGCGAAGTATCCTCCACTGAAGAACGCGGCCAACAGGCGGGGCACCAGCGCGATCAGGGTAAGTGCGGCCAACGGACGCGATGCGGCCCAGGCCCGCCATGCTTGCACCATGGCGGCGAAGCTACGTCCGGAGCGGATCGCCGGGCGTATTTTCGGGCGCACGCATGACCGATACGGCCTCGTTCCGCGCTTGTGCCTGGCTCACGCTGGGGGTCTTCCTCGTCTTCCTGCTGCCCCGCCTCGCGCAGGATGGCATGTTCATGGACGGTGAGTTGTATGCTGCGGTGGCGCACAATGAGGCCAACGGGTACGGCACTTTCTGGGAGCCGCGCTTCAGCCAGGTCGGGCTTGCCGGTATGACCACGTTCCATGAACATCCGCCACTGGTCTTCGGAATGCAGGCCCAATGGTTCAAGTTGTTCGGGTCCGGGTTCTGGGTGGAGCGATCGTATGCATTCCTCACGGCGCTGGTGACCGCCTGGCTCATGGTCCTGTTGTGGCGTGCGCTTGTCCCTGCCGAGCGCAAGGAGCATCGGATGGGCTGGTGGGTCGTTCTACTGTGGATCGCCGTTCCAACTGTGCATTGGTGCTACCACAACAACATGCACGAGAACACCATGGGCATGTTCACCACGGCAGCTGTGGTGTGCGCCGTAAGGGCCACGCGGACGAGCTGGTGGGCCTGGCACATGGCCGTTGCCCTATTCGTATTCCTGGCCTCGATGTCCAAAGGCCTTCCCGGTCTGTTCCCGATCGCGGCACCTGTCCTTTTGTACGTTGCGCTGCGTGGAGGGTCATTGTTCCGCGCATTCCTTGGCGCAGCGCTTGTGGCCGTCACCGTGGTGGTACTGTATGCCTTGCTCATGCTGGTACCCGAAGCGAACCAAAGCCTCACCACCTATGTCGAACAACGGTTGATGCACCGTATCGCGGTGAACCCCACGGTGGAAAACCGATCTGCGTCTTTGGAAATGCTGTTCATGAACATGCTGGCACCTCTCACCGTGGCGCTGGTGCTGGTATTCCTGGATCGGCGGCGCGAGGCACCGCCAACGGATGGTCTTGGAAGACCAGCGTTGGCCATGCTGCTGGTCGGTCTCAGCGGGGTTGCTCCTTTGATGCTCACCATGGTCCAGAAATCGTTCTACATGGCAGCCGCCCTTCCCATCGTGACAATGGCCATCGCACTGTGGTCTGCTCCCGCAGTGTGTCGGCTGGTGGAGCGCATGGCACCGGACGGGAAGGGTGTACTCGTCCTGCGCAGCTTGGCCGGGTTGCTCATCGCTGGGGCGACCGTTTCTTCGGCCTTCCTGTTCGGTACACCGGGGCGTGATGCCGACCTGTTGCACGATGTACGGTCCATCGGCAGTGTCGTTCCACCACACACCAAGGTCGGACTGCCGGAAGCACAATGGAACGATTGGTCGTTGCAGACCTACTTGATGCGGTACCATTTCATCTCCGTGGATCCTTATGCGACCCTTCCTGAGTGGTACATCACGGCGCAGGGCACGCGACCACCAGGAGCCTCGGACTACCGGTTACAGGATGTGGGATCGCGCGGATTGGATCTTTGGCATCGCGACACATCCGTCCAATGAGCGCAGTGTACCCTGCTCGCAGGTTGCGTTTGGCATGGTTGTTCACCCTTCTTGCTGCATTGCCCATTGTGCTGTGGATGCCCGCGTTCTTTCAGTTCATCGCGGCGAAGCCGGGCATTTCGCTCCCCGATCCTTTGCTGGATGTGCTTCCCAGCCGGGACCTGTCCACGCCGCTTTTCGTCCTGCTTTATGGTGCGATCGCCATGTTCGTCATCGGGCTGGTCCGGCATCGGGTGCTTTTCCTCCGCACCGCACAAGCTTATGTCTTCCTGTTGCTGCTGCGCATGATCTCCATGGCCGTGTTCACGCTCGAACCACCGCAAGGCATGGTCGAGTTGCATGATCCGGTGAGCGCGTTGGTCTACCCGAACAAAATGCCGTTCAGCAAGGACCTTTTCTTCTCCGGTCACACGGCGACCCTGTTCCTGTTCTACCTCGCGGCTCCATGGCGCATCGGCAAACCGCTGCTGTTGTTGGCCACGGTCATCGTTGGATGCGCCGTGTTGGTCCAGCATGTCCATTGGACCATCGATGTGCTCGCCGCACCTTTTGGCGCGTACGCTGCGTGGTGGCTCAGTGGCCACGCCACGCGCTGGGGAGTTGGTGCCGCTACTTCCGGGAACGGAGCCGCTTGAGGTAGATCCCGCTGGCGATCGACTCGCTCAGTCCAGTGGGTAGCAACCCTTGTAGTTTGCTGGCGACGACGTTCATCAGGCCGGGGATCACTTCGGCCTTTCCGTGCAAAAGGGCGGCAACCGCGGCCTTGGCCACGGGCTCGGGTCCGGTCCCGAATTTCCTGGCCAGATCGTCCATGGCCTGCATCCCGGCCCGTTGGGTGAAGCCCGTGATCACGCTACCCGGACTGCAACAGGTCACGCGGATGTTGGTTCCCTTCAGTTCGATCCTCAAGGACCGCGACCACCGGAGAACGAACGCTTTGCTGCCGCTGTAAACGGCCATGCTTCCCAGCGCATGATGCGCGACCATGCTGGCGACGTTCAGGATGTATGCCTCCGGCGCTTTTCGTAGGAGCGGGAGCAACTGGTGCGTGAGTGCCACCGGTACCGTCATGTTCAGGTGCATCATGCGCCGCTGGTCATCCAGGGTCAGCTCGTCGAACATACCCCAAAGTCCCTGGCCGGCGTTGTTGACAAGGCAGGAGAGGGGCAGTCCTTGTTCGGAAACGGACCGGACGATACGGTCCACACCATCCGGAGCGGAAAGATCCACGGCGATTGCGCGGGCATGCCCGTTGTTCAGCGCCGCCGCTGCGGCACATACCTGGCGCAAGGCATCCTCTGAACGGGCGGTGACCACCACACCGAACCCTTTCCGGGCCAACTCCAGGGCGACTGCTGCGCCGATGCCTTGGCTGGCACCGGTGATCAACGCGTAGCCTTTCGCAGGTGAGGTCATGTTCCCTTGGATTCGTTCGCTTTCCGGGCCTCAGGGGAAGATCCGTTCGTGGATCTCCTCGCCAGTGCCGACCACCGTTCCATAAAGGTCCACATGCAACACTTTCGGCAGGAAGCTCGACTCCTTGGCTTGGACCTCCACATGGCGCAACCTGGCGTATTGGCCATTGATCATCATACGCGCCTCCGCCTGGCCGTCCTTGGCGACCTCTACACGGAACGGATACTTGTTGCTCGCGACGAAACGCATCCGGGCCACGCCTTTCTCCGTACGGGTATGCCGCACGCCATAAGCCCATTTATCCTCAAAAATGCTGATGCCCTCGCGTTTACCGCCGTCCGTGTAACGGATCCAATGCACCACCACCGGGTCCTTGGCCATCAACTGCCCATGCTGGTCCAAGCGTGCTTCATATACAATGGCGTTCGCGTTCTTGTTGCGCTGGAGGTAGAACAGGAGTTCCTTGCCGGGTGGCGGAACGGGGAATGCATCGAAGACCGAAGGGGGCTCGGTCGCCGGTTGTGCGTAGCAGATGAAGGGAACGAATACCGCCGCCAGCAACGGGGCGCGACGGAAGCACATCACCTCACCAAGTGGCTGAACCGATGATAGAACGGCGTTGGACTATCGGCCGACTTCGGCGAGTAGCTGCCGGCGATGATGGGGATGTACATGACCCGGCGACGACTTGCTTCGCCCACCAAACTGCTGCGTTGCACCCGGTGCCAGCAACGACCGTCGTGGATCGTCAGATCGCCTGCCTTTATGGCGAAGGCCACCTCCCGCGCATCGGGCTTGTTGTTCAGGAAGTTGGTCTTCCTGAAGAGCATGTTCCACATGTTCTGCTCGTGCGTGCCGGGGAGTAAACGCAGGCCACCATTGGCCGGGTCCTGGTCGTCCAAGTGGATGCCGACGTTGAGCATCGGCAGGATCCTCTTCCCCAGGAAGATGTCCCGGACGCTGTCGGTATGCCAGCCCATCTGGGTGAACATGCTCGCATCCGTATTCACATAGTGGTTCACCACCAATCCGTCCTTTTCGTTGACCCCGAGCCGCGCTTCAGGCCCCACGAGGTCCAGAAGGATGTTGAATCGTGGGTCCTTCAGGAATTCGGCGAGGACCGTACTATGCTGGTTCGCGAAGGCGAAACGTTGTACGATGCGTTTGCCGTCCACATCATGGCCCCACTTGACGGGGATGCCGTTGACCATCTTGATGTCTTCGGCTATCCACTTGTCCTGTATCGCTTCACAGGCCTTCCAGAGTGTTTTCACGGTCTCCCGGCTGATGAAACCAGGGAAATGGATGATGCCGCTCGTGTGGAAGGAGCGCTTCTGGTCGGCTGTAAGGGTCGGCCCTAAGGGAGTGCTTGCTTCAACGATCCTTGCCACAGGTGCTTTTTCTGGATCGGCGAATTTAGGTCATCGCAGGATAACGGATCCTTAACGCTCCGTTTTGCGGGTGGTTCTGCGGTCCGTCAACGTCCTGCACCACTACTTTTGCCGGGCTTCCCCCGACCCGTCCAGCCCATGAACATCGTCGTCCTTTCACGCGACACCAAGCTCTATTCCACCAAGCGGCTGGTGGAGGCCTGCGAGGCCCGTGGGCATACCGCCCGGGTGGTGGACCACGTGAAGTGCGACATCCTGATCGAGCAAAAGAACCCTCAAGTGACCTATGGGGGAAAACCGTTGGTGGACGTGGACGCCGTGATCCCGCGGATCGGGGCCAGCGTCACCTTCTACGGGACAGCCGTGGTGCGCCAGTTCGAGATGATGAAGGTCTTCACCACCACGGAGAGCCAGGCCTTGGTCAGGAGCCGGGACAAGCTCCGCAGTATGCAGATCCTCACCCGTAGTGGTGTGGGCATCCCCAAGACGGTCTTCACCAATTACAGCAAGGACGTGGCCAGTATCGTGGACAGTGTCGGTGGGGCTCCCTGCATCATCAAGTTGTTGGAAGGGACGCAGGGTTTGGGCGTGGTATTGGCCGATACGAAGAAGGCGGCGATCGCTGTCTGCGAGGCCTTCAATAGCCTCAAGGCACGGGTCATCGTGCAGGAGTTCATCAAGGAGAGCCGGGGGGTCGATATCCGGGCCTTCGTAGTGGATGGCCGCATCGTAGGTGCCATGAAACGGACCGGCAAGGATGGCGAATTCCGTAGCAACCTGCATCGGGGAGGCACGGCCGAACTGATCGAACTCAGCCATGAGGAAGAGGTCACGGCCATCAAGGCCGCCAAAGCGCTGGGCCTGCATGTGGCCGGTGTGGACATGCTCCAGAGCGAGCGAGGACCGCTGGTGATCGAAGTGAACAGTTCTCCGGGTCTCGAGGGCATCGAGGCCGCCACCGGCCAGGACATCGCCGGGGAGATCGTGAAGTTCATTGAGCGGAACGTGTAGCCGGGCCTGGGTTTCGGAACGGCCTGTCCCTCGCCTTGTCGCTGGACCTGCGGTCCCGGTCGCCCGGCACATTCGGGCATGACGCGATCCGTTCCGGCTGTTTTGCTTTTCTGGTCGGTGTTTCCTTTGCCCTCCTGTGTGCTCGGGCAGATAGCCACAGGACTCGAGGTGACCTTTGGTCCCGGGATCGAGCACGGTCAAAAGTTCCCTTCGCTCCAATGCGAACTAGGTTCCGATGAAAACGGATACTTCGTGCAACGTGAAGCACCGGCCAACGAAGTATCGATAGAGCGGTATGGGCAGGATGTGAAGCTGGAAGCGTCCAGCACATTCTCCCCTGAGCGGGACGGCGCCAAGCTGGAGCCATGGTATCTCTTCCACATGAAGGGCCGGGTCAATGCTCTGGCGCCGTCGGTGGACCGGTCCAGCGACATGGCGACCTTCCATGTGTGCGCACTCGACCCGGCCTCCATGTTGCCCGGTGGAAAGTGGTCCACGCTGGGGAAGGTGGGTTCGCCAGGGGCTCCCGTGTTTTCGCCTTTTACTGTTGCGTACCGTCCATCACCTTCGCCAGATGCTCGGCGATCACCGCGGTCACTCCCGCACCGCTTTCCGGTGTAAGGTGGTTCCCGTCCGTGTAGGCCCAAGAGCTGCCTTCTTCGGAGAAGTCCAGATACTCGACGCCCTTCGAACTCGCCACGGCCTTCATCAGCTTGTTGAAGTGCGGAGCGAAAGAATCTTCCAAGGCGAGCATGCGTGGATCCACCGGAAGTCGCACCAGCAGGACGGTCCCATGTTTTTGTAATGTATCGATGGTGAGCGCGAGGTAACTGGTCCTGACCGGGGAAATGGCCGCTCCCGGTAGGCGCTGCGTCCTATACTCCTTCAACTTGGCCTGTGTGCGCTTCTCCACTTCGGCCGGCAACATGGGAACCTCCACTTCGAGCCAGCCATCCTCATGCAGCAACATCCTGCCTCCAGGTGAATTCCGGTCCGGGAAGAGGATGCTCAGCAACGGCTGGTCGTACACCGTGAGCAGGTACTCGATGTTCGGGTCCATGTTCACGCATTTCATGGTGGCGATGAAGGAACCACCCGCCTTGCCCGGAGCCTTCGATCCTGGTGAATGAGTGTCGGCGACGCCCCAGGGATCGACCGCCAGGACGAACACCCCATCCGTCGCCTTAGGATCCAACTTCCTGAGGATACTGTTCAAATAGGACCCACCATAGTTCGAATATCCCAGTGCGAAACCGTAGTTGAAGGATCGTACCTCCTTGCCGTGTGCACGCAGCACACTGTCCAGTACCTGCGGCCGGATGCCCTGCGCCGGTCGGCTGCTACCAAGGATGAGGCTCGACTGGCGAGGGGTCGTGAAGCGGAGGTAGTACGGATCGGTGCGTCCATCGGCTGCCAGCAGCGTGATGATCGCTACGGCGAAAGGCACCAGTGCAAAGAGCGTCAACCGCCGGAAGAAGGTTCCCATGCGATCAGAATTGGAAATAGATGAACTCCTCCGACCGGCCGGTGAAACGGAACACGAGGAAAAGGACCCCATAATACAGCACCCAGCGCAGCGGGCGTGGCCAGGAGAGCCCGATCACCTGCAACCCATACGTGCCGTGACGGCCACCCCACTCGATCAGCAGGAAGAAGCCGATGAGCATCAAGAGCTGCAACGGAATGCCGACCGGGGCGGAGAACAAAGAGCTGGAGAAGATCCCGCCGAGGTAGCCGGTCGCGTGGTGCAGATCCTCTGCGCGAAAGAAGACCCAGGCCAGGACCACGCATAGGAAGGTCGTGACCATGCCCATCAGTTCGCGTAGGTTGGGCAGCATCCTGTTCTGCGCCACAATGGACATGTTGCTGCGGTTCGTGCCCGACAACAGCAGGGGAAGAAAGAACAAGGCGTGCAGTGCGCCCCAGGCCACGAAGGTCCAATTGGCGCCGTGCCAGAACCCGCTGACCAGGAAGATGATGGAGGTGTTGCGCACCTTCATCCAGGTGCCACCGCGACTCCCGCCCAAGGGGATATAGACATAGTCCCGGAACCAGGATGAGAGCGAGATGTGCCATCGGCGCCAGAACTCGGCGATATCCCGGGAGAAGTAGGGGAAGGAGAAATTCTGGAGCAGTTCAATGCCGAGCAGCCTGGCCGTCCCGAGTGCGATGTCCGAATAGCCGGAGAAGTCACCGTAGATCTGGAAAGCGAAAAGGACCGCACCGAACAGGAGCGTACTGCCCGAAGCCGTCGCAGAACCTTCGAAGATCGAATTCACCACTTCGGCGGCGTTGTCCGCGATGACCACCTTCTTGAATACGCCCCAGAGCACTTGACGGCATCCGTCGACCGCCCGTGCCACGTCGAATTGGCGGGGGCGTTGGATCTGCGGTAAAAGGTGTGTTGCACGTTCGATCGGTCCTGCTACCAGCAAGGGAAAGAACCCCACGAACAGGGCGTAATCGACCGGGTCCGTCGTTGGCTTGATCCGGTCGTAGTAGATGTCGAACACGTAGGAGAGGCCGTGGAAGGTGTAGAAGGAGATCCCCACGGGAAGGATCACGGTGAGAAAGATCGGATCGGACTCGAACCCGAAGGCGCCCACCATGTCGGCGAAGGAGGAGGCGAAGAAGTTGTAGTACTTGAAACAACCCAGGAAGCCCAGGTTGATGCCCACACTGGCGATCAGCCAGGCGCGTTTCGCAGCGCGAGTACCGGCCCGGTGTATCTGGAGACCGGAGAAATAGTCCAGGAACGTCGAGAAGATCAGCAGGAACATGAAACGCCAGTCCCAGCGCCCGTAGAAGTAATAGCTGGCCACGAGCAGCATGATGTTCTGCAGCCGGAGCGAACGGCGCGTCACGAACCAATAAAGCACGAACACGAGCGGGTAGAAAAGCGCGAATTCAAGCGTATTGAACAGCATCGTCGGTCAGTGGGCCTCATCCGGTGGATCGGCGCGCCTTGGTGATGGCCATGGCACTACCTCCTCCCCGGGCGCGCGAAGGTGTCGAAAAAGGACGAAGGAGGGACTACACCACCATCGAGCAGGGCCACGACAGCTGGATCCCGGGGTTCATGGAGTGGGGCGCTCGGCCAGCGAAGGGTGAAGGACGAAAAAGGGATCAGTCGACCACGATCTTCAGCCAGCCCAATTCCGCGGATGCGGCGATGTAAATGCCTGCCGGGAGCTCGATATGTACCACATTTCCGCGCGTACCGTATTCGGCCATCCGCTTACCGGTCGGATCGTAGATGGTGATGGGTGTGGTCGGCAGCCCGGACGTTCCGGTGAAATGGAGCTCGTTGTGCATTGTTTCGAAGAACCACCCGTGGTGGGTTCGCGGTTCGCCAACGGATACCGTCAGGTCCGATTCGTAGCAGCCCAGGTCCACCACGCCGCCTTGTATGCGCTCCTCGCCATCCAGGTCGAAGAACGAGGTGGCCGCCACCAGGTCGTTGTTGCCCACATTGATGGCCGGCGACGAGGACAGGGGATGATAGTCGAAGGCAGTGGCATCGAAGTTCGTCGGTGTACCGGTGTAAGGTGCGGCGAATTGAGGGTCGAGGTCGATGATGTCGGTGCCGTTGGAGTGGCCACCCTGCACAATGGAATTGGTGATGACCACGTTGGTGCTCGCCTGCCTGCCGTTGTATGCCGTGTTGCCGTGTATGATGCTGTTCTGGATGACGTGCTGGGTGTCCAACACCTTGATGATCTCCTCCTGGAGCGAACCCGAATACACGTTGTAGTTGTGCGCCACCGTGCAGTTGATCATCGAGAACCGGTCCAGTTCGGACGAGGCATTCACGTAGAGCACATTTTCACTGGAACCGTTCACCGTGTTGCCGATGATATACGAGTTGAGGACCCGCGCCTCGTTGAACCCATCGAACGTGAGGATGCTGATCTCCGACGTGTTGTTGGTGAAGATGCTGCGTTCGATCAGCAGCGTATCGTAGCCGATGTTGTTGAAAAGGCAGGCTCCCCGTCTCGCAGCGTTGTTCGTGAACCGGCTGTCGCGGATGATGAGCACACTGCTCTCACCACCGTTGTTGTTGCCGTTCAGAATGGCGCCGCCATCGCCGCCCGTACCCGCGCTGTTGTTGATGAGGTCGCAGTTCTCGAGCGTCAGTTTTGCGGTGCCGAGGTAGATCCCGCCGCCGTAGGTGCCTGAGTAGTTGTTCACCAGCGCACAGTTTCGCACCGTAAGGCGACCCGCCAGCGTATTGGTCACGCGCATACCACCACCATTGTACCCGCTTCCACTGCCGCTGTAGCCGTTCATGATGCGGAAGCCGTCCAACATGGTGGGTATGGTCAACAGGTCAGCGGTCACCACGCTGTGGGAATTGTCGGTGCTGGTACCCGGCTCACCGATGTCTCCATTGAGCACGGTGGGATTGGCGGCGATGTCCCGTTCGTTCAAACTGGTCTCGGTTCCGGCAAAGCCACCGAACATGTTAACGCCGCTGCGCAATTGGAACGAAATGGTCCTGCTCGTCCCGCTCGTGGGCTTGTACTGGCCGGCCGCCACCCAGATCTCATCGCCCGGTATCACGATGCTCAACGCTTCCTGCAGGCTGGTGAAGGCATTCTCCCAACTGAGACCGCTGGCGGTGCCACTGGCGTTCATGGCGACATGATAGCGGGTCGCATGGCTGTTCGTGGTGTTCGCCAAGGTGAGCAGGCAGACCGGGATGATGCGGGTGATAGCGGGCATGGCTGTACGATCCAGGAGAGGGGGGCGATCAGGAGGTGACCGGTCCTCGACCGAAGCGGTGCGAAAATACCGGGTTCCATCCGGTCGGAAGGATGCTCAGCCCAGGACGTTCTTCCTGCCCGCGTCCACC
>DEQO01000182.1 GCA_002360495.1 Flavobacteriales bacterium UBA3364 | reverse complement strand
CGCCGACGAGAGCGCGGCGGCCAAGAAGAAGGTCATGCGGAAATGTGGCGTCCACGTGGTGGACAGCCCGGCGACGATCGGCGCCAAGCTGAAGGAGGTGCTGGGGTGAGCGGTCGGTCCATCGCACTCCGTGGTTCTCGGAGGATCAGCCGGTGTTGGACTTCGTGCCGCGCTGCAACCCCTGCATCGCTAAAAGCGCGAGCAGAGGTACCATCCAGATCATCTTGCAACCGAACCGGTCCACTTCTCCACTGAAAGTTCCGCTGGACCAGGCATTCAGCAGGACGGAGAACATGCAGATCGTGGAGATCGTCACGAACACCGCGGATCGTCGCCAAAGAGCGGGTATAAGGAGGGACAGGAGCGCCGCAAAGGCGATCGGTACCACCCATTGGTGCAGCCTTGCGAACGTAGGGACCAGGTGCATCGAGGATCGCGATTGCAGACTGTCTTCCATGGCAGGTAGATCGGAACTTAGGTAGCGTGCGATCGCTGAATGCACACCGGTACCCTCCAGGAACGGTCCCCAGCCGTCGCCGATGTCGAACAAGGAAAGTTGTTCCCATGTTGCGATGAGCGAAACCTTGATGTGCAACCAAATGAACCTGCCCTCGGTCAAGGTCCCGTTGATGATGGACCCGAACTCGTCATTCGCATCCTTCCAGCTCGCATAACTACCCATCGCACCGGCCGTATCCCAATGGAACTGATATGCTTTTTCGGGTAAGCGGTCCTTCCGATCACAAAGCGTGAAGTGCTGCTCATCGCAATGTTCATCCAGATAGGGCTTGACCACGCCGTGTTCGACCATGGCCCCCATGAAGAAGATATGTCGCGACTTGGCCATGGCCGAGGACATGATCGGGTAGGCCAGCACAGTGAGCGCCAGCATCCACCAAAGCGGAGCACGCGTTGACCGGATGCCGGTGGTTGGTCCGGTCACCAGGTCCAGTAGAAAGAGCGCGCCGATGAGCAGCACGGCGAGCAAAGGGTGGGAGAGATGCACCGCCGCGCAGAAGTAGAACAGCAGATAGTGGGCCATCCTGCCGGCGCGCCCCAGTTCCTGTGCAGAGAGGGCGATGATCAAGGTGGTCATCACCAGGAGAGGGGTGAAAATGTCGGCCATCACCTGGGAGACCACCCATGGGAGGCTTGTGAATACGGACAGGGCCCCGGTCATGACCAGCAAGGACACGTAGCCACTTCCACGGCGTTCGCGTACTAGGCCGATCAGCCGGTCGAGGCACCATACGACGAGTGCAGCCTGGCAAATAATGGTCGACCAGAGTGTGGATCCCTCCAGACTGGTGGACCGAATGAAGAGCCCATAGATGATGGGACGGTCCACCGGTGTTTCCAACTTCATGCCGGATGCGATGTACGTTGCCGTGTCGGAATACAGGATCGGGTACCCGTTGTAGAGCGCCGGCCAGATGAGCAGGGCCACGCATACGATGTAGACCAGGCTGCCGGCGATCCGCTGTTTGGTCATGCTGGGCTAAGGTCGTTCATTGAGGTCATCCGATCGCACGCCGCATCGGGGTGGGAGATGTTCATCACCAAGGCTTGGTTACTTTCGCCGCATGGCACTTCTACAAGGCAAAGTCGCCCTTGTCACCGGCGGGTCGCGCGGGATAGGCAAAGGCATCGTTGAACGGTTCCTCGAGGAAGGCGCGGATGTTGCCTTCACCTACGTGAGCAGTCCGGAGAAGGCGAATGCGCTGGCTGCGGAACTGGCCGCCAGGAGCGGGCGCAATGTCGTGGCGATCCAGAGCGATGCGGGCGACTTCAACGCCGCACAAGCCGCAGTGGACAAGGTGGTCGCCGACCGGGGCAAGCTGGACATCCTCGTGAACAACGCCGGCATCACCAAGGACCAATTGCTCATGCGCATGAGCGAGGCCGATTTCGATGCGGTCATGAACACCAACATGAAGAGCGTGTTCAATATGACGAAGGCCGTACTGCGCACCATGCTGAAGCAGCGCAATGGCAGCATCATCAACATGAGCAGCATCGTGGGCGTCCAGGGCAATGCTGGTCAGGCGAACTATGCGGCCAGCAAGGCCGCGATCATCGGCTTCACCAAGAGCGTAGCGAAGGAACTCGGTAGCCGCAACATCCGCAGCAACGCCATCGCACCCGGCTTCATTGAGACCGAAATGACCGCCGCCCTCGACCAGAAGGTGGTGGAAGGATGGCGGGAAGGGATCCCCTTGAAGCGGGGTGGAACACCCGCCGATGTGGCCAATGCCTGCGTCTTCCTCGGCAGCGACCTCAGTTCCTACATCACCGGTCAGACGTTGAGCGTTTGTGGAGGGATGTTGAGCTAGTTCGGTGCCGCATCCACGACCATGGGCGCGCAGCGTGGTAAGTCCGACCTTTGCCCCCCGTCGTCGTCCTTGATCGCATGTCCCTGACCACCGCCCACAGTCTTTGGCTGGCACCGCTGTGCCTCTTATTGGGCATAGGGCTGGCCTGGATCCTTTATCGGCGTGCGGCAGGGAAGGAGGGGTTCTCCCGCGGACTTGCCTCGGTCCTTGCGGCATGCCGTGCTGCGGCCATCGCGCTGATCGCTTTCTTCCTGCTGGAGCCCATGGTGCGCATCCTGGTCCGCGAAGTGCGAAAGCCGGTGGTCGTGATAGCGCATGACGGGTCCTCCTCATTGTTGGCGGCGGGAGATACCGCATCGATCCGTCATTCGTATCGCGAAGAACTGTCCGAACTCGCCGCATCGCTCGGAGAGCGCTACGATGTCCGCACGTTCACGTACGGCCAAGGGGTCACCGATGGTCTTTTGTTCGACCAGAAGGAAGGGCTTACCGACATCAGCCAGATGCTGCGCGAGGTATACGATCGTTTCAGCGGCCCTGATCTGGGGGCCGTGATCATCGATGGTGACGGTATTTTCAACCGGGGCCGTGATCCTCGCTTGGAAGTGGACCGTCTTCGTGTTCCCATCCACACCATCGCATTGGGCGATACCACCGTCCGCCCCGATCTCGTGCTTCGGTCCGTGGAACATAACCGGGTCGGTTATCTGGGGAATGAACTGCCGCTATTGGTTCGGGTCGAAGCAAAGCACCTGAGCGGAAGCCGCACGCGGATCACGATCCTGCAAGGCGGCAAAGAGATCGCAGGCAGCGATCTGGTCATCGCCGGCCACCCCGCGTTCGTTGAAGTACCGCTCACCATCAAGGCTGAAAAGGCGGGTGTGCAGCGTTACTCCGCCGTGGTGCGGCCCGTTCAAGGAGAAGCGACCGAGATCAACAACCGTGCGGACATCCTGATCGACGTTCTGGACGATCGCCAGAAAGTATTGCTGCTGGCCGCAGCGCCACATCCCGATCTCGGTGCGATCCGTCAGGCTCTGGACGGGCTCGATGGTTATGGTACCGAACTCGCCTATGCCGCCGATCTCGCGGGTAAGGTGGTGGATCAGGATCTGGTGGTCCTGCACGGCCTGCCATCTCCACAGCTGCCCATCCAGCCAATTCTCCAAATGACCGCTGCGGCCGGCATCCCGACGTGCTTCATCCTCGGGTCGGGAGTTGATTTCAGTGCCTTCAATGCGATCGGAGCGGGTGTGCAGGTCAGTGCGGCGCGTGGTGCCTTCACCGATGCCCAAGCCACCGTGAACAAGGATTTCACCTTCTTCACCCTGGATCCCGACCAGCAAAGTGCGATCGAGCGCTTTCCGCCGCTGCAGGTGCCGTTCGGTCAGTATGACTTGGGGCGTTCGGCCACCTCGTTGTTCACCCAACGCATCGGAGTGGTCAGGACTCCCTATCCGCTCGTGGCATTCACGCAACAACAGGAACGGCGCATGGCGGTGATCTGCGGTGAAGGATTGTGGCGTTGGCGCATCGCCGACCTGCAGCAGAACGGCGATCATGCACGCTTCGATCGCTTCGTCCACAAGCTGGTCCAGTTCCTTGCCTTGAAGGTGAGCAAGGAACGGTTCCGGGTCGAACATGCGCCGCAATTCTCGGAGAACGAACCGGTGTTGTTCACGGCGGAGTTGTACAATGCCTCGTTCGAAGCCGTGAGCACGCAGGATGTGGGCATCGTGCTGACGGATGAGGAGGGACGCGAGTACCCATATTCCTTCAGTCCTGCAGGGGCCAGCTATCGCTTGGATGCCGGTCGATTACCTGCGGGGACGTACAAATGGCAGGCACGGACCGAATTGGACGGCATCCGGTACACGAAGAGCGGTGAAGTCTACGTTCAGGAACTGCTTGCCGAACAGCTCTCGACCGTCGCCGATCAACGGCTTTGGGCGGATCTGGCCGCCCGCACCCAAGGCCTCATGGTGCGCCCCGGAGGAACTCGGGCCATCGACTTGGCCATGCAGGAACGCAAGGACCTTATCGCTCGATCCTACGCACATCCGAGTTTCAGCGACCTGATCGGCTTGCGGTGGATCTTCTTCGTGATCCTGGCCTTGCTCACTGCGGAATGGGTGTTGCGCCGAAGGAACGGAGCCTACTGAGAGCCTTCCCATGGCGCCAAGCGACGCAACTGGTCCTTTGTCCCCCCGCAAACGAGGGATCTCCAAGCGTATGGTGCGTCTGCTCCTTTCACTAGGGGCGTTGGTGATCGTTGTCTGGGTCTTCCGGATCACCATCCTTCAACGCATCGGTTCCTTCCTTATCAGGACCGATGCGACCTGCAAGGCGGACGCGCTATATGTGCTGGGTGGTGCACCGTTGGATCGGGGATCGTTTTCGAGCAGGGTCCTCGACGAAGGATGTGTACCCGTAGCTTATTTCACCGGGGAGAACGTGCCGCAATCGTTCAAAGCGGAAGGGCGTTCGGTCACCGAGGCCGATCTCGGCCGATCCGCAGCGATACGGGCCGGGGCCGATCCGGCCAGGGTGCTTCCCTTTCCTTACGGCACCAGCACTTGGGAAGAAGCCGCTGGTGTATTGCGCCACGCGCGGAACAAGGGATTCGATACCGTCCTCGTCCTTACCACCGATTTCCATACGCGGCGGGTGGGGAAGGTGTTCCATCAACGCTTCGAGGACAGTGGTATCACTGTACTTGTCCGAGCTGCACCGAGCAGTGAGTACGATCCGGCTGCTTGGTGGACGAGCGAGGAAGGACTATTGATGGTGAACAACGAGTACGTGAAGTCGCTGTATTACGCGATCACCTACTGATCACGGGGATCAACGTTCGACCATGATCCGCTGGACATCGCGTCCATTTGCGTGATCCACGGTCAGCAGGTACATGCCGGACGGTTGCCCATTGAGGTCGATCAGCGTGCGATCCTGGGGTGCCACGGAACCCAGCGCAAGCACTGTGCGACCGATGGCATCACTGACCGTTACGCTGACCGGACCGCCAAAGGCGCCTAGGTCCGCGAGGAACGCCCCCGTCGAGGGGTTCGGTACGATACGCAAATCACGGGTCGTGGATCCTTCAGGAACGGAGACACCTACCAGGCAGAGATCATCCGTCCGCCCCGCGCCGTACTGTCCGTCGCTTTCTGCATGGACGGTACCGGAGAGATCGCGGATCACATAGCTCCCGTCCCCCGATTCGCAGCAGATGCCATCGCCGAACTCATCGTTGATGGTGAACGTGTAGCACCCGTTCGTGAGGCAGAATGCAGCGCTGTCCACTTGACCGGCGTTGAAGTCCTGGTAAGGACCGCCTTCGTAAAGGACCGTTCCTGTTCCCGAAGCCAAGGTCCAGGTGATATCGCTACCGAAGTTGTCCTCCGTCAAGATCAAACTGATGATAGCGCTGGGCAGGCTTGCTGTGAACGTGAAGGTCCAAGTGTCGTTCAGGACGACCTGATCGGCACCACCGTTCGGAGCTGAACTCGTCACTGAAAGGACGTTCTCTCCCGGAATGAGCGGGATCGCTGGAAGCGAAATGTTGACGGTCTGTCCCGCTTGCAACACACCGCTCCATTCCTCCACGTAGGACGGACCGCCTTGAACACCATAGGTGATCGTGACATCCGTGAGCACGACCGTGCCGTTGTTCTTCAAGGTGATGTTGGGGGAGATCGAATCCTCGTCGCATTGGAGTTCCGCGACGTTGGTGATCGAAGTGATCGCGGCATCGAAGACGACCGGGATCACCTCATCCGGTTCCCAACCACCGAGGGTGTCTCCGCAGGTGGATCCCAGCCATTGTTCCAGCAGGGGCCAGCTCACGTCCAGGCGGCCGTAATAATCGTCCACGCTGTTGTCACAGTCGGCCGCGCCGCCGAAGAGCTGCCCGACGATCTGGTGGTTCTGGTTCCATAGCCCGCTTCCCGAAGAACCGGGTTCCGTGGTGCCGGCCGACCATACTTCCACGTTCCAGCATTCGGCCCCGTTGTACACACCGGTTACCGCAGGCCCGGCGGAATGGGAGATCTTCTTGATGTCGCCGCTCGGGTGATGGATCCCGGTCATGCTCGTCGCCGGGTTGGTGGAATGGTCCCAACCACTGTAATACACTTCGTACTCCTCAGGTGGTGTTGAATTCAAGAGGAGGAAGGCCATGTCCGTACCCTCGCTGTTCGCCAGCAACGTGCAGCCCGAGACGGTTTGGTCCATGGGTGCGTTCTCGGTAGGTGAGCAAGTGGGGCTGTCCCAATTGAAGCGGAATACCCAGTCCTCCACATCAGCGTCCAAACAGTGGTTCGCGGTGAGGAAGTATGGCGTGCCATCCTCGGCGCAGGTGTTCATCAGTGTTCCTGTGCAGAATCCGCTGCCACCCGTGGTGATGATCGCAACGGAACGTATCTCGTCGCGCCAGTCGTCGCCTTCCGGGCAGATGACATTGATGTTGCAGGCACCGCTCTCACCGAGGTCCTTTGCCATATGGAAGATATCGCGGTAGCCATGCGTTACCCGGTCGATGCGCAGCCGTCCCTCACCCCTCACGGATCCCGGCTCCTGGTATTCGATCGTAATGCGGTCACCGGGTAGTTGGGTGACCCCCATTCGTGTGCGACCGGGTGAGCTCTCAGCCGTGAAGGCGCCAAGGCGATCACCTTGGTCGTTGTAGACGAAAACCTTGCCGCCGGCCGGAACGATGAATTCGCTGAATACGAAGTTGATGCTGAAGGCCCCGGGGCAGTAAATGCCCAACCGCCATACGCGGTCACCGTTGCGCAGTACGGTCCACTCACCGTTCGTGCCCGTCCCAAGGTCCACAGCATGGTTGAAACCGAAACGGTAGGGTCCCTTCAAGCCGGTGGCTTCACGCACCGCATCCTCAGCCAGGAGCGCTTCCCGGTCCACCGGTGGCATCTCCTCAACGAACACTGGCCCCAGCAGGGCCGCACCTGCGGAAAGTCCGATGGGTGAACCACCGAATGCTACCTGGGCTCGAAGGTCGCTCGGTCCGCACATGGCGGTCAAGATCCCCAAAAGGAAATGGAACGATGCTCGCATGGTCGAAAGTGACCTTCAAATATGCGAACGATCCACTGAACGGCAGCGATCAACGGGTCAGTACCAACCGCTCCACCAAGCGGTTCCCGCCGGTGTTCACTTCCACGAAGTAGAGACCTTCCCGCTCCGTGGAAAGATCCAATTGGATCCGCTCCAGGCCGGCCGTAAAGGCTTTTTGCTCCACCACTCGTCCAAGCGCGTCCAACACCCTTACCTGGCTGGCAACTACACCCCGGAGAAGGGAAATGGTCACGATGCCTGTGCTGGGGTTCGGTGCGACCAGGAAAGCACTTGAGGCGCTCGCTTCAGCGACGCTCGTTGGCAGATCCGTACCCTCGAGCGTATTACCACAGGTGCCGAGCCATTCCTGGAGCAGCGGGTAGCTCACGCTGAAGCGGCCGTAGTTGTCATTGAAGTTGAAATCGCAACTGGCCTGGCCACCGAACAGCTGCCCTACAAGGAGACCGTTCTGGTTCCACAGGCCGCTTCCGGAAGATCCTCCCTCGGTGGTACCATCATCCCAGGCGGCTACACGCCAACAGCTGGCACCACCATAATTCGACGTAGTAACCGGTTGGTTCTCTATGCTCACCTTCTTGATGTCACCGCTCGGATGGTGGATCGCGGTCACGCTGGTGGCCGGCGTCGTGCTCTTGTCCCAACCGCTGTAGTACACGTTGTAGCTGGCCGGAGGGTTGTTGTTCAAGCGCAGGAGCGCCACGTCGCTAGTGGCGCTGTTCTCCAGGAGCGTGAACCCGGACACACTTTGGTTCATCGGGCCGTTGGTCGTGGGCTCGCAATTGGGACTGTTCCAATTGAAACGGAAAACCCAGTTGGATCCACCGAGGCAGTGGTTCGCGGTAAGGAAATACGGGGTACCGTCGTTATCGCAGTTGTTGATCAACTGGCCCGTGCAGACCCCATCACCAGCCACGGTGATCATCGCCACGGAGCGGATCTGGTCGCGTACCTCATCGCCCTGGGGGCAGATCACATTGATGTTGCAATCCCCGCTTTCACCCAGGGACTTCGTCGCGCCTACGATATCGCGATAGGCATGGGTGACCTGTCCCACACGCAATCGACCCAGACCGTGAACGGACCGTGGTTCAACATACTCGATGGTGATCCGGTCACCGGCCAATTGGGTCACACCCATCTGGTCCTGTCCGGGGCTGCTGCCTGCTTCGAAAGCACCGAGCACCTCGTCCTGATCATTGTAAACGAAGACCTGTGCCCCTTCGGGGATCATGTAATCGTGGAATTCGAAGTTGATGCTATAGGCACCTGGGCATCGGATCCCGAGCCGCCAGACACGGTCACCATTGGACAGGGTGTGCCACACACCGCTGTTCTCCAAGCCAAGGTCCACGTGGTGGTTGAACCCGAAACGGTAGGGCCCCTTGATCCCTTGTTGCGCCCGGATCGCATCTTCGGCCTTCAACTTCTCGGCATCCACAGCCGGCATTTCAACGACCGGGGCTGCGGGGAGGCCGGAGGAGCGGTCCAGCCCCACGGGATGCCCCCCGAAAGAAACCTGGCCTGCAGCTGGAAAAGAGATGAAGGAAGCGATGGCAAGAATTGCGGAAGCGTGAAAGGAATTCATCAGGTCAAAGGGGTACTTGTGTGCGATGCGAAAATAGGCTTGACGAACGGTTGGCACTGCCACGAACAGGTCACGATCGACCAGTTGGAGCGGGCGGGCGGCGAAAGGTACCTGCGGCTCGGCGAGGAAAGACGACGATAACCTCAGGCTTCCTTGGATGCCTTCAGGCGCTCATCGATAAGCCTGCGCATGGCGAAGAGTTCATCCCGGAGTTGTGCGGCAGCGATGAAATCGAGCTCCTTCGCCGCCTTGCGCATCTGGGTCTCCAGTAGTTCAGCGTTGCGGGCCAGCTGGTCGGGGGTCATGTACTGGATCACCGGATCGGCTGCAACGCTCAAGACTTCGGGCTCCACGTAGGAGCGTTTCCTGTCGGTGTCATGGATATCGATAACGGCGGTTTGGCGCATCACCTCGCTACGATCCCGCTTGATCTGGGTCGGGGTGATGCCGTTCGCGAGGTTGTATGCATGCTGCTTCTCGCGCCGTCGCGTTGTCTCATCGATGGTGCGTTGCATGCTTTCGGTCACGTTGTCGGCATAGAACACGACGAGTCCGTTCACATTACGGGCCGCGCGACCAGCGGTTTGTGTGAGGGACCGGTTGCTACGCAGGAAACCTTCCTTGTCAGCATCCAGAACGGCTACAAGGCTGACCTCCGGCAGGTCCAAGCCTTCCCGGAGCAGGTTCACCCCCACAAGCACATCGAACAGCCCCAGGCGCAGTTGGCGAAGGATCTCAATGCGGTCCAGTGTATCCACATCGCTGTGGATGTACTTCGCACGAACGCCATTGCGGCCCAAGAAATCGTTCAGCTCCTCGGCCATGCGCTTGGTCAAGGTGGTCACCAGCACACGCTCGTCCTTCTCGGCGCGCTTGCGTACCTCGTACAACAGATCGTCGATCTGGTCCTTGCTGGGACGCACCTCGATCGGCGGATCGAGCAGGCCAGTGGGTCGTACCACCTGTTCCACCACCACGCCTTCGCTACGTTGTAGTTCATAATCCGCCGGTGTGGCGCTCACGAACAGCGTCTGGCCCATCATCCCTTCGAATTCCTCGAATTTCAACGGGCGGTTGTCCATGGCGCTCGGCAGCCTGAAGCCGTATTCCACGAGGTTCCGTTTGCGCGAACGGTCCCCACCATACATCGCGGTGACCTGGCTGACGGTCACATGGCTTTCGTCGATCACCATCAGGAAATCATCCGGGAAGTAGTCCAGCAGGCAGAAGGGGCGCTGACCGATCTGGCGCTGGTCGAAGTACCGGCTGTAGTTCTCGATGCCGGAACAGTAACCCAGTTCACGCATCATTTCCAGGTCGTACATCACCCTTTCCTCCAAGCGCTTTGCTTCCAAATGCTTGCCGATCTCCTGGAAGAAGGCCACCTGTTTCAACATGTCCTCCCTGATCGACTCGATGGCCGAGTTCATCGTGTCGCGGCTGGTGACGAAGATGTTGGCCGGATAGATGGTTATCCGGTCAGGCGCCTCAAGGGTCTTGGTATTCTGCGTGTCGAAGCGTTCGATCCGTTCGATCTCATCGCCCCAGAAGTGGATGCGCACACCCTCATCGGCGTAAGCCAGATAGATCTCCACCACATCGCCCCGTACACGGAAATTCCCACGGCCGGGTTCGACGTCCTTCCGGCTGTACAAGGCTTCCACAAGGACCAGCAACAGTTTGTTGCGGCTGATCTTCTGCCCTTTGTCCAAATGGACGATCGTCTTGTGGAATTCCGCAGGGTTGCCGATGCCGTAGATACAACTGACACTGGCGACAACGATCACGTTACGGCGCCCGCTCAGCAACGCACTGGTGGTGCTCAGGCGGAGTTTCTCGATCTCATCATTGATCGAAAGGTCCTTTTCGATGTAGGTGTTCGTCGTCGGGAGGTATGCTTCCGGTTGGTAGTAGTCGTAGTAGCTCACGAAGTACTCGACGCGGTCGTTCGGGAAGAAGTGCTTGAATTCCCCGTAGAGTTGGGCGGCCAGTGTCTTGTTGTGGCTCAGGACCAGCGTGGGGCGGTCCACCTGCGCGATCACATTGGCCACCGTGAAGGTCTTTCCCGATCCGGTCACACCCAACAGGGTCTGGGCGGGAACGCCATCCCGTAAACCGGCCACAAGCTGGCGGATGGCCTCTGGCTGGTCGCCGGTCGGCGTGAATTCGGAGATGAGTTCGAAAGGCACCGGGAAATAGGGGAGGAAAGTGCAAAGGTACCCGGCGGATCGCTCAGCTTTCGCACATTTGCGCCCCGAACAGATCGAATACCCATGCTGAACCGCACGCACCTAGTCGCTCTCGCTGCCCTTGCCTTTGTTGCCTGTGCCGCACCGAACGAAGAGCAAGCCGTAGACACCACGACGCCCCAGCTCCAAACATCCTATACGGTCGCCATCCAGGGTTTTGATGGCACCTATGTCGCCTGTGAACTGGCCTTGGACAGCGCGGACAAGGGCAAGCTCGTTTCAAGCCGCACGAGCCCGGGCGATTGGGAGAAGTTCACCCTGTTCGAGCTGGGTGACAACAAGATCGCCTTGCAAGCGGCCAACGGCAAGTATGTCTGTTGCGACGACTACCGGGCCGGGCTCCTGGTCGCGGATCGCGACCAGATCGGCGATTGGGAGACCTTCACGCTGGTTCCACAGGAAAATGGGACCGTCGCCCTTCAAGCGTGGAACAAGCGCTACGTGACGGCGGAATACAGCCTACCGGATGCGGGGAAAGGCACGCTGCTGGGTATTCGCGAAGAGATCAGGGAGTGGGAAAGGTTCACTTTGGTGAAAGACCTCCCAGCTGTCCAATAGTCCATTCGGGACAACGGCGTCTTGGGGTCGTCCCAACGGGTCTAACGGAACGTACCTTCGGTCACGATGTTCCTGAAGCGCCTTCTGTACTACCTCAACCCGGTCACACTTTTCAAGAAGCCCGACCCGAACCTGAGCCTGCGCTTCATGCACGGGATCAACCGGATCAGTGTGTTCCTCTTCCTGATCTGCCTTGGGGTGATGATCGTGCGGGCATGCACGAGATAGGTCCCGGCGTACCAGCGGATCATCGGCTTCCCCTATTTTCACCGCATGCTGGGAAGCCTTGCACGCTGGTCGTCGTTGATCCTCTCAGCACTGCAGGTGCTCGACCTATGTGGTCAGTCCGTGCATTATCGGACCGGGCCGGTCGGAAGTTGGGTGATCGAGCACGACCCGGACCAACATACCGTCAAGGATACAGCATGCCTCCAAGGAGGTGAAGAGATACTGCTTCTGGATAGGCAGTACGATCTCGGCACCGAACAGATCTACTGGCGTCATGCGAGTAAATTGTCCTCATCGGAAGGAGTCCAGAACGGATCCCGGTTCGAGACCTCCTTCGATCCAAGCTTCCAACAACTGACCCTCCATCACCTGCGGATCCTGCGGAACGGACAGGTGATCGACAAGTTGAACAGTGCCGACCTCCGTGTGCTCCATCGGGAAGAGGACATGAACTCGTTCCTCTACGACGGTTCCCTCACCGTGGTTTGTGATATGAAGGATGTCCGCGTAGGCGATGTGATCGATTACGCCATGACCTTGAAGGGTTGGAACCCTGTGGACAAGGGCCGTTTCCACCGCTACATAGCCATGGGGTATGGTGTCCCCGCCGCGCACAGTTACACCAGGATCATCGTCCCGAACGGCCGCCATCCACGTATCGAGCGCCATTCGTTCGATCTGCATCCTGAAGAGCGTACCACGGCCAGTGGCAAGGAGATCATCTGGGATATCGCTCCCTTGGAGTGTGTGCAGGTGGACGATAACGTACCAGGATGGTACAACGGGTATCCAGCCGTTGATATCACCGAGTTCAATTCCGTGGAGGAACTGCGCAACTGGGCGCTGGAACAGTACACCAGGACAGGGGAGTTGAGCGGGGCCCTGCGATCGCGGATCGAAGGCTTCCGGGATCTGCCGTCCGAGTGGGACCGGATCGATAGCGCCGTGAACCTGGTCCAGCGGGAGGTGCGCTACCTGGGCCTGGAAGGAGGCATCAGCAGCTACCGTCCACATGCCCCGTCCATGGTGTATGAGCAACGGTTCGGCGATTGCAAGGACAAGTCCTTTCTGTTGACCACGATCCTCGATGCGCTCGGGATAAAGGCATACCCGGCGCTTGTCAATACCTCGTCTGGTCGGACGTTGGACCAATGGCTCCCACGGCCCAGTTTGTTCGACCATTGCATCGCCGTTGTCCCGTTACAGCGGGACACCTTATGGGTCGATGCCACCTCTACGCACAATGGTGGCAAGGGACGGACCCGCTACACGACGGACTACGGCCAGGCGCTGGTCGTTGGCAGAGGGTTCTCGGGTTATACGCGGATGCACGTACAGGACACCGGCTGGGTGGAGGTCGTGGAGCATGTTGTGCTGGACACCGTTGGTGCCGGTGGCGATCTGCGCATCGAGGTGACCTGTCGGGGTCGGCGTGCTGATGTCCTTCGAGCGGAGCTTGCTTCCCAGAGTATCATCGATCTGGGCAAAGGGTACATGGATTTCTACGCCGGGATATACGGTCCGTGTACGGAGGTGGAGCAACTGCGATACACGGATGATATTTCCGCGAACGTCATCACCACTTGGGAACACTACCACATCGAACAGGCATGGGACACGATCCATGACGAACGGGAGATCGCGTTCAGTACCGTCGCCTATTACGTGCGCGATCATCTTGTCAAACCCGGCAAAGCCGTTCGCACAGCGCCGTTCGCTTTGGGAGAGCCGCTCGTGGTCTCGCACAAGCTCGTGATCCAATTGCCCGAACGCTGGAACGTCACCACCGAAGAGGATGTCCATTACGAGGGATCCGGGATCTCATACTCCAGATCGATGAAGGTGGAGGGCTATCGCGTGGTGACCATGGACTACCGGTACACCAGCACGTTGCCCGATGTCGCCGCTGCGGATGCACCGGCATTGCAAGCGCTCCAGGAGCGTATCGCGGACGACCTCTATTATGAGTACTCGCTTCCTCTCGGTGGAGAGGTGGCATCATCGCCCATTGCATGGGGGAAGTGGTTCTTTATCCTCTTTTGTATGGCTGCCAGCGCTTTCGGTGCGTTGCGCTTGTACCGTTACGACCCACCCCCCCACGCGCAAGCATTGGGTAAACAGCCCAAGGCCATCGGTGGGTTCCTTATCCTTCCGGCGATCGGTCTATGTTTCAACCCGCTCAGGATCGTCTATGATATACTGTCGGATGACGCCGCCTTGCTGCATGCCACGGACTATACCAGCTTGGTAAGGACCGACAACGCGCTCGGCGTCGATCTCTACATGCACCTGTCACAGCTTATGGCGTTCGCACTATTCGCCTTTTCCATTCTATTGATCGTTCTGTTCTTCCGCCGTCGCTCCAGCATCCCGCTGTTGATGAAGCTGATGTACGCCGGAAGCGCGGGGTGGCTGCTGGTCGACTACGGGCTTTTCCATGCATTGGACCTCGACACGACCTCCGGTATGGTGTATCCTACCAAGGACATCACACGGGCGATCCTGGCAGCATGCATTTGGGTCCCTGTATTCCATCTGAGTACGCGGGTGCATTCCACCTTCACATGCACCTTGGACCCGACCATCGGTCGCAGGGATATCGAACCGCCCGTCCCAGCGGCACCGGACAAGATCAGCGCGCCGGAACAAGAACGACGTGACAGCTAGGTGACGGACTTGCGCCAGATCCGCCAGCTGGCTTCCGCCTGTGCGTGCAGCATCGCCAGACCGTTCAATGTGCGTGCTCCGCGACGTTCGCCTTCCTTCAAGAACAAGGTCTTCTCCGGATTGTAGACGAGATCCACCAAGCAGTGCTTGGGTCCAATGGCTTCGTAAGGTAGCACCGGGCATTGGTGCACATCGGGCGACATACCCAGGGGTGTGGTATTGATGATCAGGGGGCAAACGTTCACCACCGAAGGATCCATCAGGTCCCAGGTCATATCACCGCGATCGCGGCTGCGGCTCACGATGCGGAACTTGATCCCGAGTTCGCGCAGGACGAATACAACGGCGCGGCTGGCACCGCCGCTCCCGAGGACCAGGGCACGCGGCTTCAAGCCGTTCAGTAAGGGGGCCAGCGTTGACCGGAAGCCGTCCACATCGGTATTGTACCCTGTTGTACGACCGTCTTCGATGCTGATCGTATTCACGGCGCCTACGGCTGCAGCCACGGGATCTATCACGTCCAGAAGTGGCATGATGGACCGCTTGTACGGGATGGTCACGTTCAAACCGCGTAGTGCAGGCGTGGACTTCAGAAGCCCCGGGAAATCGGCAACATCGGCCAGTTCGAACAGGTCGTAACGATGATCAGCCAGCCCTTCACGGGCGAACTTCTCCGCGAAATACCGCGGGCTGAAGGAATGGGAGAGGGGCTTACCGATGAGGCCGAGGTGTACCACGGGTAGCCCAACGCTCAAGCAGCCGAACTATTGCCACCCTTGCCGGATGACATGCGGTGCCTGAGGAATTCGACCACCATGGGCAGCACGCTGATCCCTACGATCCCGATCACCACGGCTTCGAAGTGCTTCTGGATCCACGGGTGCGTCCCGAAAGCAAACCCAGCCAGCAGCATGGTACTGATCCAGAGCGCACCACCGAAGATGTCGTACGGCAGGAATTTGCGACGGTAATCCATGGCTCCGATACCGGCAACGAAGGGCGTGATGGTCCGCACGATGGGAACGAAGCGTGCGATGATGATCGTCTTGACACCGTACTTCTCGAAGTACGCATGCGTCTTGTCCAGGTGCTTTTGCTGCACCAGATCGCGGCCGAAGGTCCGCCACTTGACCACACGAGGTCCGAAGAAGCGCCCGACCCAGTAGTTGATGTTGTCGCCCAGCACGGCCGCCAGGAAGAGGAGGACGAACAGCGTTGCAAGATCCAACGATGCGTTGGCACCAGCGGCCAGGGAACCGGCCACGAACAACAAGGAATCCCCTGGCAGGAAAGGCATCACCACCAATCCGGTCTCCACGAAAATAATCGCGAACAACAAGGCGTAGACAAGGTTGCCGTGTTCACTGATGAACAAGGGAAGCGTGATGTTCAAGTGGGAGATGAAGTACCAGAATTCCTGGAGCAATTCCATGGTCGAGCGGGTAGGGTGAGGGTTTCAGGAGAGGTCAATCACAGCGAAGGCTCGGGTCCGCCTCACGGCCATAACCGAGGATCCCGCCCTTCAGGTTCACCAAATTGGCATAGCCGTAGCGGGATGCAAGGGCGTTGATCACGGCGGCGGAGCGCGCTCCACTACGGCAATGCACCACGACCGGGACGTCCTTCCGCACTTCCGAAAGCCGCTCGACCAATTCGCCCATCGGGATCAGGGTCCCACCGATGCTGCAGAGTTCAGCCTCGTAGGGCTCTCGCACGTCGACCAACTGGAAGTCCTTGCAGGAATCCTTCCATTGCTTCAGTTCGGTGGGTGTGATCTCGTTCATGGTCGGGGAAAAGGCCGTTTCGGGCACGAAGATCGCTCTCCGCTCCGATCATCGGTTTTCCGTGGCCTGTCGAAGGCCGATCCGGACGTCATGGTCCGCCCAAAAATCAAGCATCGGCCGGGCACAGTGCAGATCGGGAACTAGGCCTCCACCTTCACCTGCCGCAGCTTCTCGGCCACTTCTTCGGGCAGGTACTGGAAGAACGTATCGCCCCGCAGACCAAGGCGCAGCGTTTCCAAAGGGATCACCTCCTCGGGCGCGATGTTCCCCAGGTTCACGTTCGCGCCGATCTGCTTGATGAACCAGACCTGTTGCGATTTCTGGGGCGCTTCCCACAGGATGTCCTT
>DEQO01000181.1 GCA_002360495.1 Flavobacteriales bacterium UBA3364 | reverse complement strand
CCGCGTCCAACGCACGGCACGTTACCACGTGCTCGGGGATCCGGCAAAGGCCCGTTCCGTTTGGGTCGTCGTGCACGGATATGGCCAACTGGCCCGTTTCTTCCTCAACGCATTCGAAGAACAGAGCGATGATAAACTGATCGTCGCCCCGGAGGGACTGTCGCGGTTCTACACGGATGCATCCCATCAACGCGTTGGTGCTACCTGGATGACCCGGGAGGACCGTGAGAACGAGATCCAGGACCATGTCGCCTATCTGGATGCCGTGTGCGATCTGATCCGTAAAGAAACCGGTGACCTACCCTTGAATGCATTGGGATTCTCCCAAGGCGTGGCCACGGTCGTTCGTTGGATGGCCCTCGGTACCAACAAGCCGGAACGTGTGATCCTCTGGGGCGGATCGCTCCCGCCCGACCTCACCGGCGCGGAACTCAAACGGACCTTCCAACGAAGTACCGTTCAACTTGTACACGGAAGCAAGGATACCCTTGTCCCCGAACAGGTGTGGCGGGAGAATGAGGAGCGACTGAACCGCGCGAACGTGAAGACCCAGGCCCATTCCTTCCCAGGCGGTCACTCCATCGATCCGGTCATCCTAGGCCGTTGCATGGAGCAGGTCGGCTGACAGGCCCCCATACTGCCTTGGTCGTGACCGGGGGCGTTTCCCGCTTCCTCGTTCCTTCAGTGCAGATCCAACTTCCATGACGCGTCCATTACCCTGCTCCATCCTGACGCTCATTGCCGTGGCCGATCAGGCCAGGAGATCTTTCGTTGAACGCCCCCGCCGTGGAACATGGTTGGGGGCGTTGCTTTTACCCACACATTTGTCCTTCCATACCGATCCAGCGTGAGACACTTCGAACTTTCACTGCTCCTGGTGTTGCTACAAGGCACAACCCGGGCCCAAGCGGACAATTACCCGAACGGATCGACTGTGGCCAACTTCGCCACTCTGGGAACGGATGGCACCTTCTACTCGCTCCATGATATCACGGCATCAGGAAAGGTGGTCGTCCTGGATTTCTTTTTCTACGATTGCGAGCCCTGCCAGGCCTATGCACCTTTCTTCAGCGAATTGTACGAGACCTACGGGTGCAACGGTGGTGGTCTGTTCTGTCTCTCGGTCAATGCCGGGATCGACACCGATGAACAAGCCGAACAATTCGCCCAGGATTTCGGTGGTGACTTCGCTCATCCACCTGCGATAGGTATCAACGGTGGCCCGATCACCGACGCGTTCGGCGTGTTCGCTTTTCCCACCATGTGCGTGATCGACGTGGACAATACCATGTTGAACAACGCCCTCTGGCCGACCAGCTTTGCTGACCTGGTGGCAGAGATCCCGGACAACGGCACTGCGATACCAATGTCGTGTACCCTTGGCATTCCGCCTACGCGACCCGGACCTGATGTCAGGATCACGCCGTCGATCACGTCAGGTCGGATCGACCTCCTGATCGACCTTTCCCATTCAGTGGACCTGCGCACCGTGGTTACCGACCAACTCGGTCGATCTGTTCTGGCCATGGCCCATGGAAGGGTCCCGGCCGGACGATCCACGTATGGAACTGACCTCGGTGAACTCGGTCAGGGTAGCTATTTCGTCCGTGTGTTCGGGGACGGGAAGTGTGTGGCGTCAAGCCGTGTCACCGTTGCCCATTAGGCATTTACCAGCGCTGTGATCCGCTGGGCCTCGATCCTGCCGGCGTTCAGAAATTGACCGGCGGCTGGTTGTCCTTCCACGCCAGTATGTCGTCGATCGTATGCACCGATACCGAATGGTAGTTCGGACGTGCCGTACGATAGATCGCCTGCGCCATTATCCGGCCCTTCTCCGTGGCGGTCATCTCCGTGTACAAGGGCACGAGGAACTTCCGGCGCCCGACCGTATTCAGGAACTGATCGAGCCGGACGAAGGCCGCGTCGTGATCATTGCGGATACAACTTTCCAACCAGGCCGCCAGCACCTCCGAGTTCCCGCTGGTGGTGAAATGGAAGGCCTTGTCCAGTTCCACCATCTGCTCCTCGGTCATGGCCTTCGGCAGGTGGCGCAGGAAATGCATCCACTCGAAGGTGCTCCAACCGGTGGTGTCCAACTGCCGGGCCGGTGTACCTGCGATCCATCGCTGGATCTCGTGCTCCACCTTGTTGAACCGGTCGCTCACCGGTGTGGGAGCATCGGCAGGCAGGCCCACACCGTCTACCCAGGCATCCACGTCAAGGGTGATATGGTTGGGTTCCAACAAATGCTCCTGCAAATGCGAAAGGAACCGGTCCGTGGTCATGCTCTGGAAGGCAAAGCGAGCGAAGTAGTCCCGCAGGAAACCATCGAACTTCGGCCGCCCCACCTTGGACTCCAATAGCCGCAGGAATGCCGCCCCTTTCTCATAGGCGACCTCCGTCATGCCTTCATCCGGATCGCGACCCTTCAGATCAAGACGGAGTTTGCTGTCCTCCGGATGTGCGCTGTTCGCAATACGCACCAACGTGCTCAGCAGGTCCTGGCGCCCGAGTTGTTGCAACATGCCGGCATAGTCCGGACCATGGATCGCCTCGGAGATCCGGCTCTCGAAATACACCGTGAAACCCTCGTTCAACCAGAAGTCGTTCCAGGTAGCGTTGGTCACCAGGTTACCGCTCCAACTATGCGCCAATTCGTGTGCTACGAGCGCCGTCAGGGAACGATCGCCGGCCAGGATCGTGGGCGTTGCGAATGTCAAACGGGGGTTCTCCATGCCACCGAACGGGAAACTGGGCGGAAGTACGATCACATCGTACCGCTCCCATCTGTACGGGCCGTAGAGCCTCTCCGCGATATTGAGCATGGTCCCCATGTCCGCGAATTCCCATGCGGCCTGATCCACTACCCCTCGTTCGGCATACACACCCGTGCGCGCGTCGACCGGCTTGAATGCGAGGTCGCCCACCGCCAACGCCACGAGGTAAGCCGGTATGGCTTGGTCCATCGTGAAACGGTAGGTGCCATCGGAACTGCGTCCCTGCGGGTTCGAAGCGCTCATCACCGCCATGAGGTCATTGGGTACGCTGACCTTGGCCGTGTAAGTGAACCGGATACCCGGGCTGTCCTGCACCGGTATCCAACTCCGCGTGAGAATGGCCTGCCCTTGGGTGAACAGGAACGGATGCTTCTTGTCGGCCGTTTGCTCCGGTGCCAACCACTGGAGTGCCTTTGCATGGTCACCTGTGTGGTAGCTGATCGCGATACGGTCGGTGCCAGCAGGTAACTCCACATTCAACGGTCGACCCAGGAACGTGCTGTCGCCGAGCGTGTAGGGCAACTTCGTTCCGGCACCATCAACAACACCCTCGATGACCAGGCCATCGGTGTCCAGGATGATGTGATCGCCCTGCTTTGTGCGGATCGCATAGCTCGCGGTACCCGAGATGCGTTTGGCGGCCATGTCCACCGCGATATCCAGGTCCAAGTGCTCGATGACCGCCTCCATCGGGCGTGCGTGGCTGTGATGGTCCATGTTGCCAAGGGTGTCCTTGCCATCCAACTCATGGTCCGATGTCCTGCTCGCGGGATCGCTTCCGCATGCGCAAAAAAGGAAGATCAGCGCGGTGCCGATCGCAGTGGTGTTCGCAGACATTCCGGAGAGTAAAACAGGGCCAAATGTAGGGGTGTACAACCGACCGGTCCAGCCGACCGTCCGCTCCATGAAGATGACAACGATACCGACCGGTCCATTTTACTTCTCCGTGACCACGAAAGGCTGCACCAAATGGCGGTCGCGCTCCACTTGCATACGTCCGTTGCTGTGATGGAACCTGATCTTGCCCACCGGACCCGCATACCGCAACGGGACAACGGTATCCACTGGCGCCAGTTGCACATCGAACACCACGATACGTTTGCGGACACCTGCCTTCCTCTGCGCATATTTGGTATCCACCTGCACCGTCTTGGAGATGCTTCCATCCTGCTCGAACCGCAGTAAATAGAGCTCATCATCCGAAGTCTCGATGCGGAACTTGCCCCGGCCCTGCAAAGTGACCCGGACGCACGACGTGTCGCCGACATCCATCGTAAGGTCCACGTGCGTGCGCACATGGGCAGGGACGATCACGCGACCCTTCATGGTGACCGTTTCCTGGGTTGAACCAACAACGGCCGCACCGAAAAGGGCGTATAGCATCAACGCAGCTTTTGCAATTGATCGCCGGATCGAGGTCTTCTGTTCCATGGTGAGGTGGGTTAAGGAACTTCGACGTGTTGAAGGTACCCTTGGACAATGGCGATCACAATACCCACAATTGGGTATTCGACCAGTACCTTCTCCCGCATGCCGATAGGTGCAACGGCCCGGAAAAGGACCGGTCGCCACCTCCATTTTACCATGCAAAATGGCCGCCGACCATCCCGAGCGGCGGCCGTTGGAGACAAAGGCCTTCCTCCGTGGAAATCACCGGTATCACCCGTGGCACCCGTCAACCCAAACGGTAACAAGATCAGGGGTAAGGAATATCCCAAGGGGCAGAACAAAGGCCCACGGTTTTCACCGTGGGCCTCTTTACCAGTCGGGGTGACTGGACTCGAACCAGCGACCCCTTGCACCCCATGCAAGTGCGCTACCGGGCTGCGCTACACCCCGAATCCACCTTTTCCCGCATCCATGCACCACACCGTGGTCATTCCTTTGTCCGGGCTGCGTTAGACCCGAAGGGGCGGCAAATGTAACAAAGGAGCAGGTTCGATCATCCGTTCGCTCCCGCTCCAGCTTCCGGAGCGTCCCGCAAGGGGGGGGGGCGAAGGGTCTTGGACCACAACCCCTCAAGGGACCTCGGTATATCAGCTTCCCGCGAACGTGCAGATCAAAGCGAAGAGAAGAATACCGGTGTAGACCGCGATCGTCATTAGACCGGGACTGTACTTGCGCAGGATGGCTTGCATGGCTGGTTCGAGTTGCCGCAAACTTCCGATCCCAATCCCAACCCCGCTTCTCCGGAACTTGAATTCCGGACCCATCAATGAACAGCCCAATGTTGAACAGCGCTTCTAGTGACCAACGGACGAACCAACGTACCAGCGGCGTGTTTCCCTCGTTATCCCGGATAATTTTGCGACCCGAAAGATCGATATGCGTCCGCTCCTAGCTCTCTTCACTCTTCTCCTGTTCTCGTTGTCCAGCGCTGCGCAAAGCACATTTTCCGTCAGCGGATATGTGAAGGACGCCGCCAACGGCGAAACGCTCATCGGTGCGGTCGTCTATGACAAGGAGACCAAGCAGGGAGCTACCACGAACACATTCGGCTATTACGCTTTGACCCTCCAGCCCGGGCCGCACACCTTGGTGATGACCTACATCGGGTACGCCAACGAGGAGCGCACGATCGAGCTGACGGCCAGCATGACCGTTACGTTCGAGGCACGCACCAATACCATCGTGGCCAAGGAGTTCGAAGTGGTCGGAGAACGCAACGAACAGAACACGGAGGGCACCCAAATGGGCACGGTGGACATCGATGTGCAGAAACTCGGGACCTTACCTGCACTGTTGGGTGAGGTCGACATCCTGAAGACCATCCAATACCTGCCCGGCGTAAAGAGCAATGGCGAAGGCAATAGTGGTTTTTACGTCCGTGGTGGCGGGCCTGACCAGAACCTGATCCTGCTGGACAACGCCACCGTGTACAACGCCAGCCACCTGTTCGGCTTCTTCAGCGTCTTCAACGCCGATGCCGTGAAGAACATCGAACTCATCAAAGGGGGCATGCCGGCGAACTACGGTGGGCGCACCAGCAGTGTTCTCGACATCACCATGAAGGACGGTAATGACAAAGGCTTCCACGGACAGGGCGGTATAGGCTTGATCAGTAGCCGCCTGACATTGGAAGGACCGATCATCAACGACAAGAGCTCATTCATCGTAAGTGCACGCCGGACCTACATCGATGTGCTCGCCAAGCCCTTCTTGAACCCCGAAGGAGCTTTCGCTGGCAGCGGCTACTATTTCTACGACCTCAACGCAAAGGCCAACTACCGACTCAGTGACAAGGACCGCTTCTTCCTGAGCGGCTATTTCGGCCGAGATGTCTTCGAATTGAAAGGCAGTGAGCCCGGCAGCCCGGATTTCCGGATACCGTGGGGTAATGCCACCGTCAGCGGGCGCTGGAACCACGTTTTCGGACCAAAGCTCTTCCTGAACACCACGGCCATCTTCAGTGATTACAAATTCAGCTTCAAAGGTGGCCAGGACGACTTCGTTTTCGGCCTGAGCAGCGGCATCAAGGACTACGGTTTGAAGCTCGATTTCAACCAATATCCTTCCGCACGTCACACCCTGAAGTACGGGTTGAACTATACCTACCACATCTACACACCCAGCACTGTCGACGTGGCCAGCGGTGACACAGATTTCGACATCGATACACCATCGAAGCTGCGCGCTCATGAAGCGGCCGCCTACTTCCTGGACGAATTCGACGTTACCGATCTCTTCCGTGTCAACGCAGGTATGCGCGTCTCCTACTTCGCCCATGTGGGATCGTTCAACGAATACCTGTTGGACAGCTCGGGGAACACGGTAGGCCAGCGCGAATACAAGCCCGGAGAGCTCGTCAAGGCCTACTATGGTTTCGAACCACGTCTTTCAATGCGTTACAAGACCGGGCCCGCGAGCAGTATCAAGGCCAGCTTCAACAGGAACCTGCAGTACGTCCACCTGGCCAGCTTCAGCAGCATCGGGCTGCCGACCGACGTATGGATCCCCAGTGGAAAGAACGTGAAGCCACAGATCGTCTATCAATATGCCGTCGGTTACTTCCGCGACCTCTGGGACCGTAAGTACGAAGCCAGCGTGGAAGTGTACTACAAGGACATGTTCAACCAGATCGAGTATCGGGAAGGCGCACAACCGCAGGATGGTGGCAACACCAACTACGATGCGTTGCTGGTCTTCGGCAAGGGCTGGAGCTATGGGGCTGAATTCTTCTTGAAACGACGCTTGGGCAAGTTCACAGGTTGGGCCGGCTACACCTGGAGCAAGACCATGCGTAAATTCCCTGATGTCAGCGAGGGCCGTGAATTCCCCAGCCGTTGGGACCGGCGCCACGACATCAGCTTGGTGGTAGGGTATGAATTGAACGATCGCTGGAGTTTTGGCAGCACGTTCGTTTACAGTACCGGTCAGGCAACCACCCTGCCGGTCCAGCGCTACTTCATCGAAGGCCGCGTTGTGAGCCAATTCAGCGATCGCAACAGCTTCCGAATGGCCGCATACCACCGCTTGGATCTCGCCGCTACGCTGAAGAACAAGCCGACCAAAGAGGTGAAGGACAAGACCACCGGGGAGGTGACCACCGTGGAGCGGAAATACCGCAGTAGCTGGACCTTCTCCGTCTACAACGCCTACAACAGGGCGAACCCCTATTTCTACTATTTCACCACTGAAGGCACCACCGCGAACAACGATCTGCGCCCTGTGGCCAAACAAGTGTCCCTCTTCAGCATCCTCCCGTCCGTTACCTGGAATTTCCATTTCTGATGAAACGCGCGTCCCTGCTCCTGACCCTTCCTACCGTGGCGCTGCTCGTCGGCTGCGAAAAGGAGATCACCGTGGAATTGCCCGACGTGCCCACCCAATTCGTGGTTGAAGGTGTGGTCCAACCCGGCCTGCCCCCATACGTGATCCTCACCCGGACACAGAGCTACTTCGACCCCATCGATCAGAATGCCCTCTCGAACAGCTACGTGCGCGGCGCTTTGGTGACGGTGGACAATGGCAGCGGGCCCGTTGCCCTGGATCAACTCTGCAGTTCTTCGCTTACGCCGGAACAACGCGCGCTGTTCGCAGAGATCACCGGTGTCGATCCGGCGTTGCTGGGCAGCGCGGACATCTGCATCTACTCCACCGCCAACACCGCGCTCTACGGCGAAGTGGGCCGCACCTACCGCCTGAACATCGAGGTCGAGGGTGAAGTGCTCACCAGCGTGACCACGATCCCCAACCCGGTGTCCTTGGATTCAGTGTGGTTCCAACTGGCATTGCAACGCCCCGACGATGACTCCCTGGGTTACGCCTGGGGCACCTTGACCGATCCCGATACCATGGGCAACTGCTACCGGTGGATGGCTCGCCGGATCAGTACGGACGAGGATGGCAACGCTGAAGATCCCACGTTCATTTCTCCTCTTGGCAACACGTTCCAGGACAGGTTCGTGAACGGATTGACCTTCGATTTCAGTTTCATACGGGGTCGCCAATTCTACAGTGACCAGCCCGAGGACAGCAACGAGGAAGCCGGATTCTTCAAAGTGGGCGATACCATCGCGGTGAAATTCCTGAGCATCAATTTCGCTGAGCACGAGTTCTACACCAGCTACGACGAGAACATCAGCACACAGGGCGATCTTTTCGGCACACCTGTGAACGCGGACTCGAACATCGACGGGGGGCTGGGTATCTGGGCCGGCTGGGGTGTTTATGCGGATACGATCATTTGCCAATGACCCTTGGAAGGCCGATCCCGGCGAAGCATTTGAAGGATGCGCGAACGACATACGCCCTGAGGTACCTTTGCGCCCTTCCTGAATGAGCACTACTCCCGAACACGTCAAATGCCTGATCATCGGATCGGGTCCCGCTGGTTTCTCCGCTGCCATCTACGCCGCGCGTGCGGACCTGAAGCCCCTGATGATCGAAGGTCCGCTGCCCGGTGGCCAGCTGACCCAGACCACCGAAGTGGACAACTATCCCGGCTACCCGAAGGGCCGCAGTGGCCCGGAAATGATGGAGGACCTGAAGGCGCAAGCCCTGCGTTTCGAGACGGATGTGCGGAACGGCTGGGTGACCAAAGTGGACTTCACAGGACCGGTACACAAAGTGTGGGTGGATGAGAAGACGGAGATCCATGCCGACAGTGTGATCATCAGCACCGGTGCCAGTGCAAAGTGGTTGGGATTGCCGAACGAGATCCGCTTGCGCGATATTGGCGGAGGCGTCACCGCCTGTGCCGTTTGCGACGGCTTCTTCTACAAAGGGCAGACCGTGGCTCTCGTCGGTGCCGGTGATTCAGCATGCGAAGAAGCGACCTACCTCGCCAAGCTATGCCCCAAGGTGTATATGCTCGTACGCAAGGGTGAGTTCCGAGCCAGCAAGGCGATGGTGCACCGCGTGGAGAACACACCGAACATCGAGGTGCTCTTCCACAGCGAAGTGAAGGACGTGCTCGGAGAACATACCGTTGAAGGCATCATCGTTAAGAACAACAGCAACGGCGAAGAGCGTAAGCTGGATGTCACCGGCCTGTTCATCGCCATCGGCCACACCCCCGCCACCGAGCTCTTCAAGGGCTGGCTGGACATGGATGATGCCGGTTACCTAAAACACGACGCGGACCGGACCAGTACCAAGATCCCCGGCGTGTTCGTGGCCGGCGATGCGGCCGACAAGGTCTATCGCCAAGCGGTTACCAGTGCCGGTAGTGGTTGCATGGCTGCGTTGGATGCGGAGCGCTGGCTGGCGGCGCAGGGGAAGCATTGAGGGGTCGATCTACTGCAGTGCGGTACTTTTCCGCAGTGCGCTATGTGACCATCCTTCTGTCGTTCGCAAGCCTGTCGGCCTGCGCACAGCTCGATCTTGAGGCCGAACGGTGCGCCATGCTCAACGGCGATGTCCACGGCGTGGTCCAGCGGATCGAACAAGCTCTTCAGCATCTCCACAAGGCCACACCAACGCTGGAGCATGCACGCCTGCTGGAAATGCTTGGCGAACAATACCACCGCCTGAGTGACATCGGCCATGCCAAACAGTACTGGGATGTAGCCCTGGCACTGCGCCAACGCGCGTTCGGCGACAGCTCCGCTGAAGCAGCCGTGGGCTATGCCTACCGCGCCCGCTACCACAACTACATGGCAGCGCCTCAGCAGGAGCATCAACCACTGGCTTGGAAGGAAGCGGACCGTGCTGTGCGGAACGTTGGAAATGCGAAGAACCTCTCTGCGCTCGAAAGTGCCCTCTTACAACGCGAATTGGAACTGATAGTTGAGCAGCGCACCGGATCCGGGCATTACTTCACCACCCGCCAATCCGTGTACTCCAACACGAACCGAACCAGTTCCCGCTGCTTCAGCGGAATATCCCAATCACCGTCGTAGTCAACGGTGCGGGGTACGAGTTCTCCTTCTATCAGTTGGTTCTCTACGCGGATGCTGATGTCGAAGTCCAGTACCATGGAGCTGTGGGCAATGCGGTATCGGCGTGAAAGGACTTCGCCGCCCTCTTGTGCGAACCAGGTGTCCATGGTCTTGATCACCGTGCGGCCTTCGCGTAATTCGGGCTTGGCGCTGGCGCTGAAGACCCAACAGGCGTGGCCGTTGCGAACGTCGGAACCGATCTTGAAATCATAGAGCGGGGCCATCTCCGGACTGAACAGCGCAAGTTTATCCCCGATGAATGGTACGCTCGCGATCTCGGTACCCGGATCGAACATGAACTTTTTCAGTTCGCTCTTGTACTTGTCGAACCGACTGCCACGCTCCACTTCCAAGGCGCGGTGCGCAACGATGTTGTCCGCCGGTAGTTCGCCTTTGATGAAGAACACATCGTCGTACATCTCGGCGGTGAGGTAGCGGAACTTCCCCTTCTTGTCGCGCAACTTGCCGGTCTCATGCACGGTATCAAGTTCCAGGTGGACCCTGTCGCCGTTGCGGATCAGGTCGCCGGTGCGATACATGCTGGCGGTTTCCTTTTCGTGCTTTGCGCGCACACGCAACACGCCGCGGACGTGATGTGGATGGAAACGCGTGTTCAGGAAGGCCTTGTGGAAAGTGGTGTCCTCCATCACATGGCGCACGAAGCCCTCCACGTTGAAGCCTGTGTCCTGCGCGTGGATCACAACATCATCGAGTTGGATGGTCCGCAGGACCTCGTCTTCCTGTCCCGACGCTGCAATGGAGCACCATGCGGCAATACAAGCGAGCAGAAGGTGGACCGCCCGGATCCGCATGATCAATGTTGACGTGAGGGACCGAGGCTGGAGTACAGTTCGTACTTCCGTTTCACGTAAACGAGGAAGTCGTACTGCGATAGTCCTTTGATCACATCGTCCGGCACATTGCAGAAATCGATGAAATCATCGAAGGCCTCCTGGTTGAGGTTGATGATGTCATACTGGACATACTTCTGGAGAAGCTCCTGCAGCAGCGCACGCTTGCGGTCCTCGTTCTCCAACTCGGCCACGAGGCGTTTGCTCCGCTCCCGTCGGCTGAATTCCTGGTACAGGAACGTGATCGGGCTCTGGAAGGCATCAACGGTGCTGATCCGATAGTCCGATTCCTTGTAGCCGAGCTTCTCGATGTCCGCTTGTATCTGCTTCAAGGTGCGCTCCGGAAGGATCTCGACCTCGGCCAATTCAATGGTCCACGGGGTCAGGCGTACCGTGATGTCGTAGACCTCCTTCGCGGCGCTGTCGGCAAGGGTCAATGTCCGCGTCTGGTGTCCGATGGAACCGATCATCAACGTATCCGTGCGCAAAGCACGCACGGTGAACGTACCATCGGCATTCCCGAAGACCCCCGAACGCGTACGCTTGTTGACGATCATCAGATCGTAATAGGTCCGTTGATCGATGGAAGTGACCACTTTCCCGTGGATGGTCACCTCTTCCTGTGCACGGAGGCACGGGGTGATGATGAACAGCAGGAAGGTGAGGACCAGCAGCCGGGACACGGGACAAAGTTATCGGGTGCGCCACTGCAAACCCCGTACCCTACTCCTGGGGGCCGGCGAGGCCATACTGTTCCGGGCGCTGCATGATATCCCTGAACAGGATCTCCGCCATCTTTCGCTGCCCTCCTTCATCGGGGTGGATCTTGTCGCGCAACAGGTCGGTCCCGACACCGTGGTCGAGGTCCATCACAAGTGGAATGCCGTATTCCCGCGCAAAGCGAATGATCTCCTGTCCTTGCGCGTTGTACACGCCGGACCGTATCTCCGAGGCCTCGGCATGAAGGAAGATCACGAACGGAATGCCCCGTGTTTCCGCGTATTCCTTCATACCCGTAAAACCTGGATTGAAGGCTTCTTCGTGCTTGTCGATCCCGAGATCGCTGTCCAAGCCGGTGTTCCGCTTCCAGATCTTCGGAAGGAGGTAGCGGTCCACGAGTTCGACAATGGCGCTCCTGTATTGCTCCTTCGGAAAGCCGGCTTTCACGCCAACCACCTTCTTGAAGCTCATGTTGTCGTGCGCGTCATGTGAACTGACGAACAATACGATCGCTTTGGCAGTGGGCACCGTTGTATGCTCCAGGTAGGCCGTGCAGTTGTCCGGGCCCCAGCTACCGGCGGAGATGTTCAGGACCTGGACCTTCCTCTTGAACGTCTCCGAGAGACGGTCGGAAAGCAACGTGGTGGCCAGCGAATCCTGGTCGGTGAGTACACCGCCATTGATCACCGAATCGCCACAACCGAGCAGGACCACAGCCGCGCTGTCCGGTTCTTCGGAACGCATGGAAAGCGAGTTGTAGCGGATGTGGTGGCGGAACCTCCATCGATCCTGGGACGGTTCGGCGATGTACTCGTAGTGCGGATCCTCGCGCAGCAGTACAGCATCGCAAAAACCGTAGTAGGTGCGTAGGAAGATCTCAGCAAGGACCAGGAACGCAAGTATCCCGATCGGCCAGCGCCAACGCCGCAACCGTGAAGTTCGATCGGTGCCCATCGCGGCCGAAGGTAGAAGGTGCAAGAACCACAACACATGTTACCGGAAGAATGCGCGCGTTGTCCATTCGGTGTCCCACCCGGGCCCGGTAAGGTGCCTTCGGCGGGGCGGAAAGCGCGGCTACGTCGCATTCCGCTCCAACGGTCCACGAAAAGGCGAAGGGCCCCCTCCGCGGCAACTGCCGGGAAGGGACCCTTCATGAAAGGCCTGTGCATCTATAAGCCGGGTCCTGTACCCACCTTGCGGAGGGTCCCCACCATCTATCTGGCCCCGCCGTTGCCGGCGGGATCTATCGACCTACCCTCCGGACCCCGGAATGCTCCAGGAGGACGGGCTTTCCTCGCTTCGGCGATACGAAGCAGCCGGTATACATGGTCTTTCAGCGCGTGAGGTTTACCAAGCTGCCCTGTCACCAGGACACTGGTGCGCTCTTACCGCACCTTTTCATCCTTACCCACCTTGCGGCAGGCGGTTTCCCTTTCTGCGGCACTGTCTGTGGCCCACCCGTTCCCAAGTGGACCCCTTCCCGTTAGGAAGCACGCTGCCCTTCGCTGCCCGGACTTTCCTCTGCACCCACCTTTCGGCGAATGCAACGGTGGGGCGATGCACAGGATGTCAATGAACTCTTCAGTGCCGCAAGATCAGCACTTCCGTGGCACCGGCACCATAGCGCCCCATATCCGCATCGTGGAAACGAACGCCATCGTAGAACTGGAGCATTTTCCGCACTTCTTCGCGAAGCACACCCTCTCCCACCCCGTGGATCACGATCAGCTTGCGTTTGCCATCGCGGATCGCCGCTTCCAGCGTGCGCTCGAAATAGGCCAGTTGATAGCTCAACCGCTCGCCTTGGCTCAGGCGGGTCTCATCCTCGACAAGCTCGTGCAAGTGCAGGTCCACCTCGGCGACGCCGGCGTCCTCCGGTTTCCTGGGCGTTTTGCCCGGCTTGCTGCTGCGGCGCTTCCTCCGATTCTCCTCCATGACATCGTTCGCCGCCACCATGCTCGCCTGGTGATCGCTCACACGATATGCTTGCTTGATCTGCGCTGGATCATACGGCACCAGTTCCTTCACGCTGCGGATCAGAACGAAACCATCATCGGTCCGGACACGGACCCGCCCCGCGATCGGTGTTTCAAGCACCACACCACCGCCTACCTCATCCACGAAGGCGACCCTGTCCCCGACCTTCAATTTCACCGCCGCCATGGCGTAAAAGTACGGGGCGGCACACCTTGCTCCTTTCCGCGTGCTCGCTCGGCTATCTTCGACCACCACTGAAGAACACATGGAAGAGCGCGGCCCTTGGAAGACCTTGAGCGTAGAGGAACGCTACAGCACCCCCTGGATCTCGGTGAGCCATCATGATGTGATCGACCCTAGTGGTACCCCCGGCATCTACGGCGTGATCCATTTCAAGAACCTCGCCGTGGGCATCGTTCCGCTCGATGAGCACCTGAACACGTGGATCGTCGGGCAGTACCGTTATCCGATGGGAGCCTATAGCTGGGAGATCCCCGAGGGCGGAGGCAAACGTGACAGGCCGCCGCTGGACAGCGCCAGGCGGGAGTTGCGGGAGGAGGTGGGCATCGAGGCCGAGCGATGGACCCCGATCCTGCATATGGACCTGAGCAATTCCGCGAGCGATGAAGAAGCGATCCTCTACGTGGCACAGGGGCTGACATTCTTCGAACCCGAACCGGACCACAACGAGGAACTGGCGATGCGCAAGCTCCCGTTCAGCGAACTCTTCGACATGGTCATGCGCGGCGAGGTACGCGATAGCCTCACCATCGCAGCCGTGATGAAAGTGAAGTTGATGCTCCTCGACGGTTCCTTGAAGCCTTAGGACCTGTACGGGATCTCCTCAAACCGGCTCTCCCGCCTCCTTTCCGTCCACGCTTCACCGGAGTATAGTCCCGTGAGCAGCCCCTGTTCGGGGACCGTGGCCGGTCACATAGCGATGATCTTCCGGCGGCTGACCGGAAAACAGCCTCAACGACCTTCGTACAAGAGATCCCGGACCGTCACTTAGAAATACAGACCGTGCGCCAGGACGCGACCGTTCGACCGGAATTCCAGTGCAGGCATAGGCACCTTGATCCCGTTGAGCACGAACAGGACAGTACGGAGGAACTTCGACTTCGTCTTGATGCGGGTGAGGTCCACATCAGGTGATAGGAAGTACTGGCGGTAACTTTCCAGGTCGGTGGTCGAATTTTCCGGATCTTGTGGATGGGCGCTCACCATTCCTTCTGCACCATAACCGAACCCCAAACTCAACCATTCCGGCAGGTCCGACCCCTTCCTGAAGCTCCACAGGTTTGTGCTGAGCCAGATGGTCTGGCCATTGTAATCCTTCAAGATCCGTTCGCCCGTTCCTTCGCCGAGCAGCTCCGGATGCTGTTCTGCGTAACTGGTCGGGTGCGAAGAGAACTTGACGTAGATCCGTTGTTCGCCCCATCCCGCTTGTTGTCCCATGAAGAGCCCTGCTCCGGCAGCGTTCGCAGCCATATCGGACCAGGAAAATCCCCAACCTGCCGATGTGCCGTCCAGGATCTCAACGCCCGTTAGAAAGAGGAACCCCATCCCCCCCCCGATCAGGATGGCTTCCCGTTCATCCACCCCGCAGCGCTGCCAACTCGCGTGACCCCAACGCCCAAGGGTATACGCGCTGAACACATGCCCCGCCTTGTCCATCTGCATCCATTCCCCGGAATCATCGAAACTGTGCAATGGGGAGCGGTCGTACTGCGCGTACCATGCTTGGTCCAGGAGGGCGTAGGTACCCAACATCACTCCTCCCGCCGCTACAGCTGTCCATGTACGGCAGGAACCCTGTGTGCCTTTCAACGTATCCAGCCCCGCGCGACTTCCAGAAGTGACCGGACCGGTAGGGTCCGTAACCTGGGCCGCCGTCAATGTGACCGACAACAACCCCACCAAAGTCCCGGAAAAACAACCAGTTGGGCTTTCCAACGTCATATCGAACAAAGGTAGTTGGTAACTCCATCGGCCACGTGGATCGCGGTTCCGTTACAGGCTACTTTTGCAGTGTAAGTTCTTCTTTCCCAAGGACAAAGCAGCTTCCATTGTCGCCCCGGACCCTCTTTCTGATCGGTACGGCCAGTTGTATCGTGTGCAGCGCCTTGGGTGCGGGCTTGGACGAACGCCCGTCCCCGACGTACTTCATCCCGAGCAAGAATGGGCTCCACCAACAGGCCTTCCTGCCCCTGCTGGATCTTTCCGTAGCGGTCGATGGGAAAGGCCTTTCGGTCCGTGGTCCCATGGTCGTTCCCGAGTGGGAAACACGCATCAGTGTGGCTGGCATGCAGAGGGACAACGAACGATCGATCGAATGGATGCCCGGTACGGTCCACCACGACAGCACGACGGTGATTTGGAAAGGCGGCGCTTGGAATGTCGAGTACATCGCATCGGACCAAGGTATCCGACAGAATTTCCTCATCCAGGAAAGACCCCGGGGCACCGGCTCACTGAAGATCATGCTCGATATCCGTTCATCACTGTGCCCCGAACAGGAGCGGGGCAACGGCATTGCTTTCAGGGACGATCGGGGCCATTTTCGACATGCTTACCGTGATCTTCACGTTTGGGACGCCTGTGGAACTTCACTTGCCTCGACCATGCGGTTGGCCGCTGATGCCGATCAGGTCGTGATCGCGGTGGATGACCGGAACGCGGTCTACCCCATCACCGTGGATCCCATCTCGACCACCGTGGACCGCATCCTGCTGCCCACGTTAGGAGGTAACTTCGGGTATAGCGTTGCCAGTGCTGGAGACCTGAACGGGGACGGATACAGTGATGTAGCGGTGGGTGCATACACCGCCAGTTCCGGTGAAGCGAGCGAAGGATTGGTGTACGTATACTACGGCGCATCCACCGGGATACCGGCAGCCGCGTCGGTCATACTGCAAGCGGACCAGGCCAACGCATCGTTCGGGTTCTCACTGGACGGAGCCGGGGACGTGAACGGGGATGGCTTCAGCGATCTCGCTGTGGGAGCACAGACCTGGGAGGATAATGCGGCCACCAACAAGGAAGGTGCGGTGTTCATCTTCCACGGCTCGGCAGCCGGGGTATCCACTGTGCCCGCCGTGATCCTGCAGTCCAACGCGACCGACAACTACATGGGGTACAGCGTCGCAGGATTGGGCGATATCAACGGTGACGGATACAGTGATGTGGGAACGGGAGGGTTCTTGGCGGCCTATGGACAGTTCAACGAAGGCGTAGCCTGGATCTTCCTTGGCTCGGCCACGGGCATCAACCCGGTGTTCCGACATCGGTTGGAACGCAACCAAACCGCCTCGCAGTTCGGGGGATGCATCGCACCGGCCGGCGATGTGAACGGCGATGGATACAACGATGTCATCGTCGGAGCACACCGGTACGAACTAGGACCGCCATGTCCTCCGCCTACCGCAGCCGTGAATTGCGACCAGGGAGGGATCTTCATCTACCACGGTAGTGCTAACGCGCTCGGGGCCGGGGCCAATCCGGCCCCGATCCTCACCTTCAACACGCAAGGCTACAGCGTCCGCACAGGCTGGGCTGTCTCTACGGCGGGCGATGTGAACGCCGATGGCTACAGTGATATCATCATCGGGGATTGGCGCGATAGTGTCGGTACCGAATCCTATGAGGGGGTCGCCTTCATCTTCCACGGCTCAGCCGCCGGGGTCGTCACCGTTCCCGCGGCCACCCTGCAGATCAACCAGGAGTCGGCGTTCTTCGGCAGGAGTGTATCCACCGCCGGTGATGTGAACGGCGATGGATACGCCGATGTGATCGTGGGGGCCACCCAGTTCAGCAATGGCCAAGCTCAGGAGGGTGCTTCGTTCCTCTATTTGGGATCGGCCACCGGGGTCGGCTCATCGGCTTACCTCCGCTTCGAATCCAATTCGAACAATGCCCAAATGGGCGAATCGGTGAGTGTCGCCGGTGATGTCAACGGCGATGGGTACAGCGACATCGTCCTGGGGATCTCCGGGCAGTCCGGTGGTGGTGCGGCACATATCTACCATGGCGGTACGTACAACGTGAACGCGTTGCCCGGCTTCTCCCGCTCTTCCGGACAAACCAACGCACGTTTGGGTACTTCCGTTGCAAATGCCGGTGACGTGAACGGCGATGGTTATTCCGATGCCATATTCGGCGCTCCGGGTGCATCCAATGGGCAAGCCGGTGAAGGTCTGGCCTACGTCCACTACGGCAGTATCGCAGGGTTGTCCGCCGCCCCGAACGTCACTCTTGAGGAGGACATCGCAGGAGCTGCGTTCGGCAATAGCGTTGCAAGCGCGGGCGACGTGGACGGTGACGGCTATGCGGATGTCATCGTGGGAGCCCCATTGTCCGGTGGTATCGGGCGCGCCTATCTGTACATGGGCGGACCCGCCGGCCTATCGGCTGCCGCCGCGTTGGTCCTTGATGGGACGGCTGGGTCCGGTTTCGGCACATCCGTTTTCAAGGCCGGCGATATGGACTGCGACGGCTTCTCCGATGTGATCATCGGAGCACCCGGCATTGAGAGCGCCTACATCCACAAAGGGGATGCGGTCGGCTTGGACCCCGTGCCGCACGTAACACTCACTGGATCGCTGGCTGGAGAAGGATTCGGCAGCGCGGTTTGTACCGCAGGCGATGTGAACGGCGATGGGTTCTCCGATGTGGTGGTAGGTGCTCCGGACCATTCCAATGGTCAGGCACAGGAAGGTGCCATCTATGTCTTTCTTGGCGACCTCTTCACAGTCCCCGTCATCCCGCAACTCTTCTGGGAGGTCAACATCGCAGGACGCCGCCTGGGCACCAGTGTTGCAGGGGCCGGTGATGTGAACGGCGATGGGTTCTTCGACATCATCGCGGGTGCGCCGTTCAGTTCCGTTCCCGAGATCGATGAGGGTATCGCCTACCTGTTCTTCGGTTCTCCGGCCGGGACCACCGTGGCTGGGTCCGTCACCATTCAATCCAACGTGGCGGCTGCGAACCTGGGCACCAGTGTAGCCGAAGGCGGCGATGTCAATGGCGACGGATATGCGGACGTCGTGATCGGTGCGCCGAACTACGCCAATGGCGAGGCCAATGAAGGGGCTGTTTACGTGGTCCTCGGGGCACCTGGAGGCATCGGCACCCGCACCATCGTGGAAGAGAACGTCCCGGGAGGGCGTTGGGGGGCCGCAGTGGCCGGAGGTGGCGACGTTGACGGGGATGGTTACTCCGATGCGATGGGTGGTGCGCCGAACGCCTCGCCCACTTTGGCCAATGAAGGCTCGGTATTCCTTCACCGGGGCAATGATGCACTTGCCGTGAACCGCCTCACCAGGCAGTACCTGACCGATCTCATAAGCCCGCTCTCCACCAATAGCGCCGACTTCACCGATGCCCTGTTCTTCGGTGTCGGTCACCGGGCGCGCAGTCCGATCCAACGGACCACCGCTCGCCTGTGCTGGGAAGTGGTGCATGAAGGCCAGCCGTTCGCAGGCAATCCGATCACCAACAGTGTCCTCTCCAGTGCCAACAGCGCAGCTTGGACCGACTTGGGGTTGCAGGGGTCCGAGATCAAGGAACTGGTGTTCAAACAGCCGGGCTTCTACCGCCACAAATGGCGGTTGCGGGTGGAATATCCCATGCACAAGATGATCGATGGTCAGCGTTACAGCCGGTGGTTCTATGGCTACGCTTCGGCCGTTGGGGACATCGGCGTGCTGCCGGTGGAACTCGTCAGCTTCGAGGGCAAGGCCGAGGTCGAAGGCAACTTGCTGACGTGGAGCACCGCCTCGGAAAGCAACAGCGCGTATTTCCTGGTCGAACGTTCGCAGGACGGCCGCGCGTTCCTGCCCGTCGGGTCCGTTGAAGCCGCCGGAGTGAGCATGCGCACCGTCGCCTATGAATTGCTGGACGCGGACGCACCCAGCGGCCTCTCCTACTACCGCTTGCGAATGGTGGACCGAGATGGCTCGGAGGAGTTCTCCGACGTGATCACGGTACTACGGGACACCCGTTCGGTCTTTGTTTACCCCATTCCTGTGGACGATGTCCTGTACTGGAGCTCCACGGAAAGGACCGTTGTGCGAGCGGTCGTCCGTGATGCGCTCGGGCGCGTGGTCATCGATGCTTCAACGCAGGGCAATGCCATCACCGGAGCGTCCTTGCAACGGCTCATGACCGGAACGTACTCGCTCATCCTCCTGGATGGACAGGGTTCCCCGATCGCCCGCAGTAGATTCCTGAAACGTTAGGCCCCGATCGCAGCGCGCGTGGCGGTGAGGATCTTGCGCGCATTCTCCAACGTGTCCGATTCGGCGTAGCAGCGCAGCACCGGCTCCGTACCACTCGCGCGGATCATCATCCACTGGTCCTTGTCCATGTGGAACTTGAAGCCGTCGATCGTCTCCACGCTCTTCACCGCAAAATCGCCGAAGCTCTTGTACGTGCCGTCCGTGCAAGCTTTCAGCACCTGCTGCTTCAAGGCTTCGCTGATGTGCAGATCATTACGCTCGTACTTGAACGGGCCGACGATCGCATACACCTCGTCGATCAGGTCGTCCAGGCTCTTGCCGCTCTTGGCCATGAACTCCCAGATGGTGAGGCCCATCCAGATGCCGTCGCGCTCAGGGATATGCCCCTTGATCGCGATGCCCCCGCTCTCTTCACCGCCCAACAACACGTTCTCATTGATCATGATCCCGCAGATCCACTTGAAGCCGATCTTGGTGACCTGGTACTCCAGGCCGTAGTGCGCACAAAGCTTCTTCACCTTCGGCGTGGTGCTCACGGCCACCACCACCTTGCCGGTGAACTTCTTGTACTTCACCAGGTAGTGGATCAACAGCAGGATGATGTGGTGTGAGTCGATGAACTCACCCTTGCCGTTGTAGAGACCGATACGATCCGCATCGCCGTCCGTGGCCAGGCCACAGTCGATGCCGCCCTTCTTGATCAGGTTGCTGAACTCCTGCAGGTTCTTGTCGATCGGCTCCGGGGCCTGGCCCATGAACGACGGGTTGTAGTCGCAATGCAGCATCGTGGCCTGCGGCAGGATGCGCTTGATCACGTTCTGTCCTGCACCATACATCGCATCGTAACCCCATCGCAGGTTGCTTTCGCGGATGGCCTTCATGTCGAAGTTGGCCTCCACATGCTTCACGTACATCGTTTCCAGATCGATGTCCTTGATCAAGCCATCGGCCTTCGCTTTCTTGAGGTCGATGTTGGCCAGGTCAAGCCCGTGCGTGGCGGGAATGATGTCCTCCACCTCCTGCACATGTTCGGGGATCAGTGGGCCACCGTAGATGCCTTTCAGCTTGTACCCGTTGTAGCTCGGCGGGTTGTGGCTCGCGGTAAGGATCACACCCATCGCGCTCTTCGTATTGAAGGCGCCCAGGCTCACCATTGGGGTGCTCACGAAACCCTTGGCCAGATGCACAGTGATACCATTGCTCACGAACACTTTCGTCGCGGTCTCCGCGAAAAGCTCACCGGCGAAGCGGCAATCGTGACCCACCACGATGCTGGGGGAATTCGGGAAATTCTTCTTCACCCATTGGGCCACGGCCACGCTTACACGCGCCACATTGTCCACGGTGAAATCATCCGCGATGATCGCGCGCCAACCGTCGGTACCGAACTTGATCTTGGTCATGTCTTGCAAATGAGGCCGCGAAAATAGGATCCTTGCCCGATGCCGGTGTGTGTGACGGGGTAACGAATGGTCAACACTGCATTGATCATGGCCCTCGGTTCTCCACGATCCGCGAGTTTTCAACGGGCAGAACCGATCGGCGGAGTTCGCGCTAGTTTTGATCGACCCCAAGACCACCGCACCATGCTTAAGCCACACTCGTTGCTGAAACTCACGCTGGTCGCGGGTTTCATCACCCCCCCCATTTTGAATGATCGGCCATTGGTACCTGCGGCGCATGCGCAGACCCAACCCGCTCCACGTCCGCAATGGACAAGTCCCTACACGCACGAGGATGAGCGCAGCGAGAGCGGTGTCTACTACGACTGGCAGTATTCAACACAATGGCAGGCAGCTCCCATCGCCAACCAGAACCTGGGTGCGCCTCAACCACGAACTGCCACCGGTGAAGAATGGTGGTTCGGCCATGCCAACTACACCACCAATGGCGATGTGGTAGGGCTGATCACTGCCGGTTATGCAAGTTGGCCGAATTGCTACTGGAAAGGTGCGGGCTGCACGAAGACCTTGGCCGAGGAGATCGGGACTTCTACGACCAACTATTCTCCAAACCCCAGAGAATTCGAATTGCCCAACCACCGTAAGGGTGAGACCAGAGGCATGGTAGCCCGCTTGGACCTTCAAGGGGAACCGATCTGGTACAGGGGCTTGCTCCCGGGCCAGATCTTCAACGTTACGGAAGATGCAGCCGGCAACATCCTGGCCGCAGGTGTATGCTACTCCAACGTTTGGCCCACCGATATGCGGCCAGCCGACAATCCCATCATTCGGTGGAACAACGACCCCACCTTCGACTATGCCACATTGGATTGCGGCACGATCCCCGGTGGATATGTTGGACGCGTGGGCTTCGTGACCAAACTGGCGCCCAACGGTGATGTGCTTTGGACGACCATACTGACATCCAATACGGGGCCTCAAGGCTTCCTCACGGCATCGAGCGTGTTCGACGTGGTGGAGCGCCTAGGTAGCAACGGTCCGGAGTATTGGGTCGTAGGATTAAGCTCAGGCACAGGCAGTGGCACACAGCTGAACTGCATTTACCGGCTCGACGCAGGCGGTATTCTAACCGAACAGGTGCGCTACGAGCCGGGAAGCCCAGGCACACCCGCGAACTGGCCCCAAGCCACCTTCGGCTACTTCTATTCGCTGTCTTACAGCGCTGCAGAAGACAAGCTATTCGCAACCGGAACGTTCGACGAAACAGGAGCGCCGAGCCGGGCCATTGGAACGCTGATCGACCCGGACAACTTCAGCGTGGCTCCGGACTGGTTCCTAAGCACCGCTTCGGGCACACTTGTTTCCAATGGGGGGCATGACCCGACCAAAGTGAACTACACCTCGGGCGGAGGGTTCGTGGATGCCGGCACAACGCAGATCGTTTGGCCAGTGCTGGCCAACTATGCCTATGGCCAGACCTATTCTGGTCGGCATGAGGCCAACTTATTCGTACACGGTCTTGATCTATCCGGCAACTTGAATTGGACCACCGACCTGGGCAAGGTGCATGCGTTCGACATGCAAAGCGACATGACCTTTACCTCGGACAACATGGTCGCGGTGGTCTCAACCGTTCGGGACAATGGACCGATAGCCGATGGAGTGTTCAACTATGCCGATCTCCCTGGTCCTGCTGCAGCTTGCTTGGTCAACGATTTCGGGTATGCCGCACCAGGGAGCGGCACACAATATGATTGGACGACAGTGGACTTTTTTGATTATTGGAACACCAACGCCTTCGTGGCCAAGTTAAACCCCGGCAACGGTGATATGCTCTGGTGTACCATGTGGGATGCCGACCCGGATAACAACTTCGAATGCAGCCCCGGCGACCTTCGCAACCAAGAGTGCCTTTACAAGATCACCGAAACACCGGATGGTGGCTTGGTCGTGAGTGGCAATACCAGCCACAATTTCGACGACTACTACCTCGCCAAGCTCGGGTCGGACTGTCAAAGCCAAGTCGCCTACGACATCACCCCCGACGCCAATGGAGAGCACCTGATCACTACGAACACCACCTGGACGGGTGACAAGAACGTGTTGGGCACTGTGGTGGTCACGCCGGGTAAGACCCTTTCCATCCCGAGCGGCACCGTGCGGTTCGCCGATAGTAGGCAACTGGCTCTCCCCACCCGCATCGTGGTGCAGGGTGGTGCGCAGCTTATCATCGGCTCCGATGCCACGCTCACCTCCATCGGCACTTGCCCGAACAGCCTTTGGGATGGAATAATGATCCAGGGGAACGAGGCTTCCAACCAGTACCCGCTCGCCACTACGCAACAAGGCTATATGAGTGTCCGCGGCACCATCGAGAGCGCCCGTGTTGCGGCGCTTGTGGCCAACGAGTTCATTACCGGTCATTTGTCTGAAGCACCATCCACGGCCTGGTCCGGCGGTATCGTGCAGGCCAAGGACGCGACCTTCCGCAACAACGTGCGCGATGTGTCGTTCTCCCCTTTCGAGAACCACTGGCTCAACCCCAGCACGCAGCAGAACGAGGTGGCGATCAACCGCAGTTCCTTTTTACGCACCCGTTTCTTCACCGAAGGCGAGTTGGCAGATCCCGAACGCGTACCGCAGGACCACGTGAGCTTGTGCATGGTGCGCGGCATCGAATTCATCGGCTGCAAATTCGCGAACGACCTTTCGGGGCCGGCCTACGAATTCTACGCGGACCAAGGAGCGGGCATCCACTCCATCAACAGCACCTTCGTCGTGCGCTCCTACTGTGCGGACAACACGGTCACCTATCCCGATCCCTGTCCGGAAGAAGAACTCACCACCACGCTCTTCGAGGGCCTGCACCGTGGTATCCTGGCCACCACCTTTGACCTGAGCCGCACCTTCAGCGTTTCGCAGGCCGAGTTCCGGAAGGTGAATTGCGGGATTCGCATGGAAGGCATCTTGGACGCTTCCATCACCCAATGCACCTTCGCCGTACCCGACCCCAGAAGCGGGGATGTGGTAAGCACGATGTACGGCCTTTACAGCGACCAGTGTACCGGTTACCGAATCGAGAGCAACCGCTTCGATGCGCTGGTGCATGCGAACCACAGCAAGAAGGTGGGCCTGGTGATCCGCGACAGCGGCAAGAACTACAACACCTTCTACAACAACAGTTTCGATGCGCTCCGCACTGGTGCCATCATTATGGGCCTGAACGGCGGTGACAACGATGGGCTGGAAGCCAAGTGCAACGATTTCGGGTTCATTGCGGACAACGTGTTCGACGTGGGCTTGACCGGTTCGGAGATCGTGACCATCCGGTCAGATCAGGGTGATCAACCCATCGACCAAACCGACTACACCGCGCCTGCTGGTAATCGTTTCAGCCTCGGCCACACTGCGACCGGCGACCCAGAGAGCGACTGGCATGTGCTGAGCAATTCCAACCCGGTGACGTACTACCACCATGTGCCTCTAGCAGGTGAACGCACGGTACCGGATTTCCGCGACGTGGATTACCTCAGTATTTCGGCCGGTGGATCCCCGATTACCTGGCCTGGGAAAGCGGAAGCCTGCCCGAGCAAGTTCGATGATGGGCGCACACGCAACGGGAATAAATCCCTGGCCAGCACTGAACACGAGGAGTACATGGCCAGCAAAGAGGTGTACGACGCCACGAAGGACGATGGCGATACCTATTCGTTGTTAGGCTTTGTGGAGAACCCTGCGCACAGCAGCCTGCAAGTCCGGAACGCACTGCAAAGCGTGGCCCCCAAGGTGAGTGCGGAGGTCTGGCAGGCGGCTTTCGAGCGCAGCCCATCGCTGAGCGCGTTGCACATCACGCAGGCGCTGCTGAGCAATAGCCCCTTGCAATCCGAGGTGTTGCATATGGTCGTCGACTATCAAGTACCTGCGTATTACGCCGGTCTTGTGCAGAGCGCACAAGATGGCAGCACCAACCCCTTGGATCTGCTGGAGAGCGCCATGGCCTACCACAGCAAATTGGAACAGGAAGCTCTGAGTGACCTGGGGCGCCAAAGCTGGTTGGACAGCACTGGCTTCGGTAGCAGCATGGATAGCCTGCGCCTCTGGCACGAGAGCACTGCCAACCTGCTTTACCCCGCATCGCTGAGCGCCCTCTATGCCGCGCAGAGTGACTACGCCTCGCTCTACACCCATGCGGCAGCGCTGGAGGGGTTTGACGCAACGGAAGTCCACAGCGTTCAGAAACGTTTCGCAGCTTCGGAGAATACGGCCGCCTGGAACGTAGAAGCCGCCATTGATCGCAGTTGGCTCGAAACCTTGGCGACGCAGCGCGAGGTTATCGGTAGCTGCCAAGCAATCGCATGGCTTCATGCTTTGGGTGGCGATTTGCCGAATGAGATCATCGTGCTTCCCGACGAACAGCCCAAGAGACGGAGGGTGACGCCAAAAGACAAAGTATGGCCTGCGGAGACCGCTATGGAAGCCTTCCCCAACCCCACGGCTGGGGCACTTACCGTGCTGTACAACTCCTTGCCAAACGCTGGCCTCACCGAACTCTTAGCCACAGATCTAGGTGGTCGCATCGTGTTGCGGTCGCCCGCACCTTCCGGAACGGCTGCCGCCACGGTCGATACCGGAATGCTCGCCGCCGGAACCTACTTGCTCGAGCTGCGCGCGGATGGCGCCGTGGTGCAGCAGACGCGCTTTGTTGTTGTTCGCTAAGCGACCAGCATGTTTTCCAAGATCCATTGGGGCATCATTTGCTTGTTGTATCCATGCCTTTGTCAGAGCCAGGCGTTCAACAAACGTTTTGATGCCTTCGGTTGGGGTTTCGAGCAAACGGCCTTGGGTATCGAGGGCGGAGCGGGTGGGTTTACCATCTGTACCACAAGTAGCGACTGTGATAGTATTTCGCCAACAGAGTGCTTTTTCCACGGGTCGGTCTTACTCACACGGATCGATGCCTATGGCAATGTGCTTTGGGAAAAACGCAGCTGGCGCCCGAACCACACGGCTGTCGCTGGCTGGGCCAACTGCTGCGACACCATACCCGGCGGGGGCTTTATTGTTGGCGGCGCCAGCGAAGCACCGGACGGCAGCGACGAGATCTACTTGATGCGGTTCGATGCTAATGGCGATACGCTGTGGACCCGTGTTTTCGGTGACCCCACGCTGAACCGGTTCTGGATCGGTTATCAGGTCCGCCGCACAAGTGAGGGAGGCTTCTTGGTTGTTGGATCTACCGACCAATATGGTTCTCCGGATGGCTTTGCGCTAAAGACCGATAGTGAAGGCAACGAAGAATGGCGGCGCACTTACGGTTGGAGCACCACGTTGCTGGACGGTTTAGGGTCGGTGGACCTTGCAGCGAACGGTGAGCTGTTCATGGGGGGTACACATTGGGTGGATGATGTGGATAAACAACTCTGGGTACAACGCACGACCGAACTAGGCACCTTGATCTGGCGTGTGAGTTGGGGTGGGCCATGGTCCGATGGATCGGCCGTGATACACACCTTGTTGGACGGCCATATCCTCGTGGCCAGCGGCTTGGCGGCTGATGATGCGGGCAATGATTACACCCCCTACCTCGCCAAGCTCGATTCAACTGACGGCGAAATAATTTGGGAACGGGAGTACGGGTCAGCAAACTATCGCAGCGTACTGTTCGCTGGTAAAGAGTGCAGTGGCGGCGATATCATCGCCTGCGGTGTAACCAACGCCAACGGCGACCAACAGGGCCTACTCCTGCGCACCACCGCCGAAGGCGACAGCCTGTGGATGCGCAGCTACTACTACCAGGATGAGCAGATGAACGACGGCGAAGGCCGCTTCTACGATGTGCTGCCCACACCGGATGGCGGCTTCATTGCTGCGGGTGCCGCTTATGGTAGTGCCAGTGGGAACAACCCACCCGGTCTGAGCCAGGACACCTGGGTGGTGAAGGTGGATGGTGATGGGTGTATAGTGCCCGGCTGTGATGGCGTGGGCATAACCGAGCAGGCCACCAACCTACTAGGTGCGCTTACCATTTTGCCCAACCCTGCACACGGCAACACCACCGTACGCTTGCAGCTTCCGAACAGCGTGGCCAATGGGGTCTTGGACTTGAGCATCGTGGCCATGGATGGCAAACTCGTCCACCAGCAACGCATCACGGGCAATGGCGAGCATACCTTGGCGTTGGAGCAGTTGATGGCTGGCGTCTACCACATACACATCGCAGCAGCGAAGAAGTGGCTTACAGGCGGGAAACTACTGATCGAATAGCCGGGAAGCCGACACATTACCAAGCCCGTTCTGTTGCGTCGCCGAAGGCTTCGCTCATACCCCAATTTCCGTTCGGGTGTTCCGGGCTATCCGAGCACCAAGACCTTCACCCCGTGGAATTGCCTCATCGCCTTGTCGCAGGTCACCAGTTGTGATCCCGTATTCCGGGCGAACGCAGCGAGGTAGGCATCCATCCAGAGCTTGGGCGAAGCTGTCGGTCGACCGGCATAAGCCGCCCAGACCTCGTCCAGTCCGGCTGGTTCATTGCTCCAGTCGACATTGCCCAACGCCAGCCAGGCATGGTACTGATCCATCGCAGCAACGTTGGAAAGCGGCGCCCTTCCGTAGCCCCGCATGACCGCATCGGTCGTGAGCAGTCGCAAGAGACCGCTTTGTGAGACCCTGCAGAAGCAAACCCGATGATCCGTCGCCGATCCCTGGAACCAGGTCCTTGCGGCTTCGTGATGGACGTGCCCCGTCAGGTTCAAGGCGAACCAAACGCTCACGTCCGGCAGGCTTTGCGCGGGGTTCATGCCCCTTCGCCCCAAAGGACTTCCGCAATACGCTCCGGGGTCATTTCGCGACCGGCCTTGGCCTTGGACGTTCGGAGCACCGGAAGCTGTCCGCCTCCACTCTTACCGACCGTTGTAGCGGACGACGACTTCATCGCGGACCGCAGTATCGCCGTCAAGAGTTCCTTCAACGACCGGCCTTCCTTGGCCGCACGCACCTTCATGGCCCGGAGCAGGTCATCAGGCAATTCAATGGTCGTTTTCATGCCCCGAAGATAGGAAAATAAGATGAATATGGAAATATGGGAATATGGGAATGGCCTACCGCATGATCCCCCGCTCATTCAACGCCCGCTGGTACTTGCGCGCATAGACCAGGTGTTGCTCGTAGGTCTTGGCAAAGTCCGAATACCCGCTCAGGTCCGCCCGGGCGCAGAAGTAGAGGTAGTCGTGCTTCTCGGCATTGAGCACCGCATCGATCATGCTGGTCTCGGGCATGTTGATCGGCCCCGGTGGTAGGCCGGTGTTCCGGTACGTGTTGTAAGGCGAGGCCACTTCCAGATCCTTGTGCAGCACCCGGCTGATGCTGTCCAGGCCCAGTGCGAACTTCAGCGTGGGATCAGCTTGCAACGGCATACCGATACGCAATCGGTTGAGGTAGACACCCGCGATCTTGGGCGCATCGACACGCTTCACGGTTTCGGCTTGCACAATGGATGCGAGTGTGGACACTTCAGTGGGGGAAAGCTTCAACGCCTGGGCCTTCGTCATGCGGTCCGTCGACCAAAAGGCAGCATGCTCCATCGCCATCCGTTCGATGAACTGTTCCGGCGTGGTGGTCCACCAGAATTCGTAGGTATTCGGAACGAAGAACGCGATGAAGGTCTCGGCAGAATAACCCGCCTTGTGCTGGACTTCACGATCCGTCAGCGCATGAACGAACGCCAAGGAATCCGGCTCCAACGTTCGTCCGAGTTTTCCCGCCAGTTCCGGTAAGCGCTTGATGGTTGAGAACGTTACCCGCACCGGCTCCTGTTCACCTGACCGCAACATGTTCACCAAGGCGTTCATGCTCATACCATTCGGTATGCGGTAGCGCCCCGGCTTCACCTTCGATGCGTAATTCTTCCGCTCGCACAGCCAGCGGAAAGCCGTTGGGTCCTGGATCGCACCGATACGCGACAGACTATCAACGACCTGCTCGAAGTCAGCCCCGCGCGGGATGTAGAGGACCTTGCTCTCTTCCTTGAACACTGCTGCCGGGCCTGTCACTTTCTTCCATGCCCAGCAACCACCGAGACCGACCACCAACAGCACGACCAGCGCGGAAACTCCTGCGATGCGCCCACGCTTCGCCATTCTTCAGATGGGAATTGAACCGCTGAAAACATGCTGTACCGGCCCGATCAGGCGGATCGCGTCGAAGCCTTCGCGATCGACCAACGATGCTTCGACCTGCAATGTTCCTCCGCGTGTGCTCACCGTCAATGGCACTGGCGTTCGGTACCTATGGATGGCGCTCAACGCTGCTGCCACTACTCCACTTCCGCAACTGAGGGTCTCGGCTTCAACCCCACGCTCAAAGGTCCGCATGCGCAACCCGGCGCCGATCAGTTGAACGAAGTTGACATTCGTCCCGCCGGGTGCCCGGCGCGGGGCATGGCGGCGCAATGGTCCTTCCACCATGATATCCACGGCTTCGGTATCGGAAACCCAGACCAGTTCATGCGGTGATCCGGTGTGCAGGAAGTCCACATCCGGCCCATCGATCCCTTGATCCACGAAACCAACGTACGGGAGTGTGATGGCCACCTCCTTCCCTCTCCATTGGCCCGCATGCTCTCCATCCACAGCGGTGAACCGGGCATCATGGTCATTTCCTTTCAGGCCGCTCCAAAACGCAAATGCGCAACGACTTCCGTTCCCGCAAAAACTCCGGCTCGCATCCGGGTTGAAGAACTCCATGTGGAAGTGCATCCCTGCCGAGCGCGGTGCTTGGATCAGGATCAACCCATCGCTCCCGATGCCGAAATGACGGTCGCACAACCGTTGTACGAGCGCGTTGTCATCCGGGAACGATCCGCTGCGATCATCCACCAGAATGAAGTCGTTGCCCGTTCCGTGCCACTTGGCGAAGTGCAGCTCCATCGACGTCAAATATCGGTGGTCGCTGGCGCTTCTGGGCATTCGACGCCACCACGGAACGGACGCCGAGGCAACGCAACGAGATCCAGCCACACGGCATTCGCACAGAACGTGGCGCAACCGTTGCGTCCGCCGCGTCGTTGCGGTGGTGCATTTCCCCGATCAACACTTTTTAACGCGACAAGCCGACACTTCCGGGCTGACAAAGCGTTCAGGGTTGCGTTGCGGGCATGAACTTTGACACCGCGATCACCACTAACACGACGATCCATGAAACGTGCATTCGGATACTTCGCCATGGGCCTCGCAGGGGCGCTTCTCGCACTCGGAGGTCATGAAATGCTCACTTCGTCCAACGCTGTCACGTACGCTGCTTCAACGCCGCCAGTGCCGGTCCGGTACGTGAGCCTTCCAAATGGAACAGGGGGGACCATGGAGGCGCTGGATTTCACTTACGCTGCTGAGAACACCGTGAACGCGGTAGTACACGTGACCACGGAGACCGCCGTGAATGTGCGGGATCCCTTCGCGGATTTCTTCTGGGGCTATCGCGCGCCCCAACAACAACAGATGCGTCAAAGTGCCGGTAGTGGTGTGATCGTGAGCGGCGATGGCTACATCGTGACCAACAACCACGTGGTGGAGGGTGCCGACAAGATCCAGGTACACTTGAACGATAGCCGGATGTTCGAAGGGACCGTGATCGGTCGTGACCCCAGTACGGACCTGGCTTTGCTCAAGATAGACGCGAAGGACCTGACGACCGTGCCCTACGGTAACAGCGATGGTGTCCGCGTGGGCGAATGGGTGCTGGCCGTAGGCAACCCGATGAACTTGACCAGCACCGTGACCGCCGGGATCGTAAGCGCCAAGGCACGCAACATCAACCTGTTGCAATATGATGCAGCGCGCGACATCTTCCCGATCGAATCGTTCATCCAAACGGATGCGGCCGTGAATCCCGGGAACAGTGGGGGTGCACTGGTGAACGCAAGCGGCGAACTGGTCGGGATCAACACCGCCATCGCCAGCACCACAGGCGGTTACACGGGCTACTCCTTCGCGATTCCGGTTAATATCGTCCAGAAAGTGGCCAGCGACCTGCTGGAGTTCGGAAGCGTCCAACGGGCCTACATCGGGGTGAGCATCCGTGACGTTGACCAGAAACTGGCCGATGAAGCCGGTTTGAAAAAGATCCACGGCGTCTATGTGAACGGCATCACCGAGGGTGGCGCTGCGCAGAAGGCCGGTATGGAGGCCGGGGATGTGATCGTGAAAGTGGGTACCATCGAAGTGAACAACGTGACCCAGTTGCAAGAGCAGGTCGGCAAGTTCCGCCCGGGCAACCGCGTTCCGGTGACGGTAATACGCGACGGGAACGAGCAGGTGTTCGATATGACGTTGCGCGGTAAAGAAGGGGCCACGGTGGCCGCCGTGGACGCGCGCAGCATCGGTTCCACTGCCCTGGGTGCCGAGTTCCGAAGCGCCTCCAAAGAGGAACTGACAGCCTTGGACCTGGACCACGGTGTAAAGGTGACCGCCATCAACGGTGGCAAATTCCGCAGTAGTGGCATCAAGGAGGGGTTCATCATCACCCGGGTCGATCAGGAAGCCATCAAGGATCCAGCGCAACTGGAGAAACTGCTCGCCAGCAAACACGGCGGGGTTCTTGTGGAGGGTGTTTACCCCAACGGGACCAGGGCGTATTACGGGCTCGGCCTTTGACCATACCCCTCGTCCCTCCAGGCTTTCAAGACCATTCGACCCCTCGTTCGTACTTCGGCTTGTCCGGTACGTTCGGGGGGTCGTACCTTCGCAGCCTGAGCGGACCAGTACCTTGCCCGTTCAGGACCTGCAACTCTAATCGGACCCACCTCTAAGACAACTTCCCGCATGGCATCAAGGATGCGTCAGCTCAAGATCACCAAGTCGATCACCAACAGGGAAAGCCAGTCGCTGGACAAGTACCTCCAGGAGATCGGCAAGGAAGGCCTCATCACCGCCGATATGGAGGTGGAACTGGCCCGCCGCATCAAGGAAGGTGATGGGGTGGCGCTGGAGAAATTGGTGAAGGCCAACCTCCGTTTCGTGGTCTCCGTGGCCAAGCAGTACCAGAACCAGGGCCTCAGTCTGCCCGACTTGATCAACGAAGGCAACCTCGGCCTGATCAAGGCGGCCCAGCGCTTCGATGAGACCCGCGGGTTCAAGTTCATCTCCTACGCTGTTTGGTGGATCCGCCAGAGCATACTCCAGGCACTGGCCGAACAGAGCCGTATCGTGCGCCTGCCGCTGAACCAGGTGGGCAGCCTCAACAAGATCAACAAGGCCTTCGCCAAACTGGAGCAGGAGTACGAGCGTCCGCCAAGCGCCGACGAACTCGCTGTGTTCCTGGACCTTCCGGCCGAGAAAGTGAGCGACACCATGAAGGTGAGCGGCCGCCACATCAGCATGGACGCCCCTTTCGTGGAAGGCGAGAGCAACAGCCTGCTGGACGTGCTGCCCAACAACGACAGCGCCCCGGCCGATCGCCTGCTGTTGAACGAATCACTGTCCAAGGAGATCGAACGCGCCCTGAGCACCCTTACCGAGCGCGAGCGCGATGTGGTGAAGCTGTTCTTCGGTATCGCCATCAACCATGGCTTGACCTTGGAAGAGATCGGTGCCAAGTTCGATCTGACCCGGGAGCGGGTGCGCCAGATCAAGGAGAAGGCCATCCGCCGGCTCCGCCATACAAGTCGAAGCAAACTTCTCAAGGCCTATTTGGGCTGATCGAACAAGGGGGTCTTCGGGCCCCCTTTTGTTTTTCCTGAACCTCAATCCCTCATTTAGAACCGCTAATGGAGACAGTTGCAGCCAAAGCCGGATACGAAGCCGGGCTCAAGGAGTACGTGGATCGTGAACGTGCCGCCGTCGATCTGATCAATTCTGTCGGCCAACTCATGTATGGCCGTGGTATCGAACTGGTCTTCTTCCGGAACCACCTGCTGGATATCAGCATTTCGGAAGTGATCAAGCTCTTCAACTACGCCGAGCAGGTGGTGAAGAAGCCGATCGACGTGCATACGACCGCCGATGTGGCCCGCGGCCTGTTGGACCTCGATCTCGCACCGAGCAAGATCGACATTGGGCGGCTCACACACGAATACACCATATCGGGTAACAAGTCCATCAATGCCTTCCTGAAGGACCACCTGAGCGGCTTCATCGGCCAGGACAAACATGCTTTCCAACCCCAGGACGTTGTGTTGTACGGGTTCGGTCGCATCGGCCGCATCGCCGCCCGTGAATTGGTGAAGCAGGCCGGTAAAGGCCAACAGCTCCGCCTGCGGGCCATCGTGACCCGCACCCTGACGGATGCGGAGATCGTGAAGCGTGCCGCCCTGCTCCGAAATGACAGCGTACACGGATCGTTCAAAGGCACGGTGATCGAGGATGTGCCGAACAAGGCCATCTGGATCAACGGACAGCTGGTGCAATTGATCGCCGCCGCGAATCCCGAGGACATCGATTACACCCAGTACGGCATCCAGAACGCCTTGGTGATCGACAATACCGGGGCCTTCACCAAGCGAGCGGACCTGGAACGTCACCTGAAGTCCAAGGGCGCTTCCAAGGTCCTGTTGACCGCACCCGGCAAGGAAGTGCCGAACATCGTGTACGGCATCAACCACAAGGAAGTGGACATCGAGAACGAGACGGTGTTCAGTGCCGCGAGCTGCACCACCAACGCCATCTGCCCTGTCCTCAAAGTGGTGGAGGACAATCTCGGGATCGAGAAAGGCCACATTGAAACGGTGCATGCCTACACGAACGACCAGAACCTGCTGGACAACTACCACAAGGGCCCGCGCCGTGGTCGTTCCGCCGCCATCAACATGGTGATCACCAGCACCGGTGCCGGTACCGCCGTGGCCAAGGCGATCCCCAGCCTGAAGGACAAATTGACGGCGAACGCCGTTCGCGTACCCACGCCGAACGGATCGCTCGCCATCATGAACCTTACGTTGAAGAAGCCCATCGCCGACCTGGCCGCCATGAACGATCTTATCCGTAATGCGGCATTGGTGGGTGAATTGGTGAACCAGATCCACTACCAGGTGGATCCTGAGCTTGTGAGCAGCGACATCATCGGCGATACGTGTTGTAGCGTGTTCGACAGCAATGCCACCATCGTCAGCCCCGACGGCAAGAGCGTGGTGCTCTATGCCTGGTACGACAACGAGTTCGGATACACCAAGCAGGTAATACGCCTGGCCAAGCACGTGACCAAGGTGCGCCGACTGGTGTACTACTGAGAACGACGGTCCCCCGCTGGAAAACCCTCCCGAACAGGAGGGTTTTCCTTTTGCCCTGGGGCGTGCATGGCTTCAGGGGCCTAAAAGCCGAAACCCCAGCGTATGCCGGGGTTCCGGAGGTCCGGTGGGCCATAGGTCGTTTGCTCCGAACGAACACCCACCAGGGGGATCGGGTCAAGCGGTGCTCTCGAACGAGGTCATCATAAGGAGGAACAGTGCTACACCGGCAACCAACAACGCGGCCAGCACCAAGTTCTCGGTAAACCCCTCGCCTGCAAGTCGGCCGTTATCGCGTTGCTGTTGCACTGGACGAAGTTCCAACACACTTCGAGGCGATGCAATACCCACTTTTGGGTACTTGCACGGAGCTGGTCCACTTCATACTTGGCGCTGCGCCGGATCCACCGGAACAAGGAAAGCCGCCCGGTATGGGCGGCTTTCCTTGTTACCGACATTCTTCCTATCGCTGGATCACCACGCGCTCCGTATACACGTCCGTTCCGACCGTGACACGTAGCAAGTAGACACCGCTGGTCATCTCGTCGCCCAACTCCAACGTGGTATTGAACGTACCCTCTTGGGCCTGAGCCTTCCGCACCAGCACCTGTTTCCCGTACAGGTCATAGATCTCCAACCCAACGGCACCTTGATCACTCTTCACATGCGTCAGGTTGATCTGCACCCTGTCACCACGGTTCGGGTTCGGCCAGACCGTAAGGCTTGGCTCGGTCCAGGTCGCCACCGCGCCCGGCTGTTGGGCTTGTTGTAGGCCGGAAGAACCATTGCCAGCAACGGTCAGGAGACACACATCGCCCCAAGGACACCACGACTGTCCCTGATCAAGGCTGATCCGGACACGGACGTTGTACGTCGCCAATGGTAGCAAGGGATCCTGGGTCCAGTTCAACACCACATATTGGCTCGTGGTGGTCACCACTTTGATGAAGCTTCCTTCGCCGGGCAAGGTGAATTCGAACTGGTAACGCGTTGCTCCAGGACGGGACCATGCATACAGGCGCGCCGTGCCACCGAACGGTTTCGTCACGCCGCATGAGTACAGCGTGTTGTTCGGATCGTTGACCAAGGCCGTTGGTGGGCACTGGGCCAATTGCGGATCGATCTTGAACCGACATGCCGGACCGAAGGGGAAATTCTGGCCTGCGACACGCCCGCGTACGCGAACGTTCAACAGGACGTTGGCCGGTATGTGCGGCGTGCTGACCGTATTCAACCAACTGTTGATCTTCATGTGGCACGCACGCGTGGCTGATGCCGGAGAGAAGCCATCGCTCACGTTGTGGCTCCGGAAACGACGGAAGCTGTAGGTACCGTCCGGGTCGAAGATCCAGAACTCATACCCACTGTTCGAAGGTTGTACCGCATTCGATCCTCCAACGACCCAGGTACCGCTCACGGCGGAGTTCGCCGTGGCCACGACGTACTGGCCCGTTGTCCAGAAGATCTTGTCACAAGCGGAGAAGATCAGGCGATCATTGCCCAGAGGCAGGCACCAGGATTGTCCGCCAGCGATCGCGCTGACGCTTCCGAAGACGCCATCGGCCGTATTGTCGATGATCCGACGTCCGTTCGCACCGCTTTCCTTCAGGACATAACCTCCCGTGGTCATGCCATCACCGGCGCTATCGAAAACACGCAGCGTATAGCATCCGTCCGCCAGGCAACACTGCTCGCCGATCGAGGAGTTGGTGACGTTCGAAGGATACGGTCCGCCACTGCAGAGCGGTGTTCCTCCGCCTTCGGGTACGATCTCCCAACTGGTCTGTTCGGGGTGCAGATCAGTCGTAAGTACCAACACGACCGATTGGTCACAACCAACAGGGGTCCCGATGCACTGGCAGTTCTGGCTCCATGTATCTCCTGTGGTGGCACCATTGCCATCGTCGCACGGCGTGCCGGGGAGGGCATCACCACCAGCAACGCCTTCGCAATCGATCACTTGAC
>DEQO01000002.1 GCA_002360495.1 Flavobacteriales bacterium UBA3364 | reverse complement strand
GCATCCACAGCGGCGACAGCAACGCCGTGCTCCCCCCCTTCGACCTCAGCGAAAAGGTGATCCAGCAGATCCGCGAGCACACGCACAAGATCGCACTGGCCCTCCACACCGTGGGCCTGGTGAACATCCAGTTCGCCATCTCCCGCAATGCTGCGGGAGACGAGGTGGTGTATGTGATCGAGGCCAACCCGCGCGCCAGCCGCACGGTGCCCTTCATCGCCAAGGCTTACGGCGAGCCCTACGTCAACTGGGCCACCAAGGTGATGCTCGGCCACAAGCTGAAGGACTTCCAGTTCAAGCCGCGCCTGGATGGGTATGCGATCAAGGTTCCGGTGTTCTCGTTCGACAAGTTCCCGAACGTCGACAAGTCACTCGGACCGGAAATGAAATCGACGGGTGAAGCCATCTACTTCATCAAAGATCTCAAGGACCCGTTCTTCAGACAGGTCTACGGGGAGAGGTCGATGTACCTGAGTAGGTAGGTGATTGGGGCGTGCCCCCTCGCAAAAGCCTCGGGGTCGCGCTTTCCCGTCCAAGTCCTCAGCCGGTCCCGGCCTTGAGCCGGGAATCGGCTTCCGGGCTTTCCCGTTCAATCGCTCACGCTGCAGAGTACAGCCGCAGTGCGCAGCGGGATTGGATGGAACGCCTATCTTCGCACCAAACCATAGGCGCCATGTGGAGACTCGTACTCATGCTGTGTCTGATCGCCTCTGCGAAGGCGAATGCGCAGGTCACCTTCTTCAAGACCTATGATGCGAGCACCTACGACTATCTCGAGAAGGTCGTGCCGACCGGAGATGGTGGTTTCGCGATGGTCGGGAGCACCTATACAGCCGGAAGCTGGCAGTACGATACACCGTCCGATGTACTTGTAGTCAGGACTGATGCGAATGGTGATACGCTATGGACTCGTACCTACGGTGTTCAAGACCGACTGGATGCAGGCTTCGACATAACCGAGACCTCGGACGGTGGCTTTGCGATCGCTGGACTTACAATCGGCCCAAACTTTTGGCAGGACGGTATGATCATGAAGATCGACGGCTCTGGCAATTGGTTATGGACGCACCTCTATCGAGGGGATTATTTCGCAAACGATCGCCTTCTGCGCATTCGTGAAATGGCGAATGGTGACTTAGTAGCTGCGGGCTATGCTTACCGAACGAACGGAAATATTGGGGCATATGTGGTCCGTACAGATTCCAACGGCGAGAAGTTATGGTCAAAGATCTATGGAGGGGCACAGAACGGGGACGCGCTCAACGACATCTTGCCAACCTCTGACGGAGGATTGGTTCTGTGTGGTGGAACAATTTCATACGACGTAGGTCAAGGGGACATGTGGATCACTAAGACAGACGGAAGTGGGCTGGTGGAATGGAGCAGAGCAATTGGGAATACATCAGGCGATGTAGGAACCAGTGTTGTCGGTACTGACGATGGAGGGTTTGCGTGGTTTGGGAACACGGCCTTTAGCCTGCTTTTGGTCCGAACGGATGCGTTGGGAGATACACTTTGGACCCGCACCTACTATATCACTGGCCAAGTTTCCTACGTCAACAAGACGCAGATCGATAAAGTGAGCGGAGCGGGATATATCATCACTTACACTTCTCCCCAAGACACTCTCGACCCGCTACTCATTCGCTTGGATGAGATGGGGGAGGTTCTTTGGGCGAGGACCACGCCTCTCGACCTACCGCAATTTGGTACCGGCGTGAGAAGCACACCAGATGGCGGATTTGTCATGTGCGGTGTATCCAATGATCAGACGCAGTTCTATCCGTTCCTTCTCAAAGCGGATAGCGAGGGTCAGACGGATTGTGGAAGCGCGGAGGTCAACGTGACGGACTATCCATTCTATGTGCCGGAAGTCAATCCGGTAACGCCTCTAATTACAACCGCCGATCAAGAAGCCGAACCAGCATTTACCTCGCATGGCGGTGGCACGACTAGCACGATTTGCTTCTCCGTGGGCACGAACGACAAGGCGCACGTCAAGGATCTCACTATGTACCCGAACCCGACCAGCGGCTTGGTTAGCCTATCCACGGGCTCCGGCGTCGGCAACACGTTCGTCACCGTTCTGGATGCCATGGGCCGGTGCGTGATCACTCGTTCGTTCAATGCATCCAGCGGCTTGTCATTGGACCTTACTGGTCATGCTCCTGGTGTGTACACCGTGGCCGCAACGCAAGGCGGCCAAAGGACCGTTGGCCGGTTGGTACTCGGTGTAGAGTAGCTGCGTAGCGGTGCGTGCCCTCTCGCCAAGGCCTACGGCGAGGCCAATGAACTGGGCCACCAAGGTGATGCTCGGCGCTAAGCTGAAGGACTTCCAGTTCAAGCCGCGACTGGATGGCTACGCGATCAAGGTACCCGTCTTCAGCTTTGACAAGTTCCCGAACGTGGACAAGAGCCTGGGGCCCGAGATGAAGAGCACGGGGGAGGCCATCTACTTCATCAAGGACCTGAAGGATCCGTTCTTTAGGCAGGTTTATGGGGAGCGCAGCATGTATCTCAGTCGATGAGTGCTTTGGGCGTGCCCCCTCGCAAAGCCTCGGGGTCGGGCCAACCGCTTCAAGTCCTCGCTCGTTCCTCGCTGCGGGCTTTCCGCTCATGTCCCTCACGCGAATGACTGTGACTTGTTCATAAAGAATCGGCCCTTAGTTTCTCCAATGACGCTTGGTCGATCGTATGTTGAGCGTCCGCGAGTTGACGTGGATTTCGTCGAACTAACCAGAGGTGGACATGCGCTCACTTGAACTTTTCGCTGGCGGTGGCGGCCTTGGTCTTGGACTGCACCAAGCTGGTTTTCACGCATCGGCCGTTGTTGAATGGGACAAGTGGTCGTGCGATACCATCCGCAACAACAAGGCGCTTGGCTTTCCGCTGGTGCAAGGTTGGAAGGTGGTGCAGTGCGATGCGCGCGAGTTCGACTTCCACTCCGTTGGGGAGGTGGAGCTGGTTTCCGGTGGCCCTCCGTGCCAGCCGTTCTCCTTGGGTGGCAAGCACAAGGCCTATGAGGATTCGCGGGACATGTTCCCCACGGCGGTGAGCGCAGTACGCGCCTTGGAGCCCATGGCCTTCATCTTCGAGAACGTGAAGGGCCTTACGCGAGAGTCCTTCGCGAACTACTTTCAATACATCTGCCTGCAGCTCACCTACCCGGAGCTGACCAAGCGGCCCAACGAGGAATGGCAAGAGCACCTGGCACGGTTGGAGAAGCGCAAGACGGCAGGACGCCAGACCGGCTTGCGCTACAACGTGGTGACGCAACTGCTCAATGCCGCCGACTACGGCATTCCTCAAGTGCGTGAGCGGGTCTTCTTCGTTGGCTTCCGCGCAGACCTCGGCATCCAATGGAGCTTCCCGCAGCCCACGCATTCATTGGCCGCTTTGGCCAAGGCGCAATTCGGTACTGGCAGCTACTGGGAGCGTCACCAAGTGACGAAGCAGGATGTGGAGTCGCAACGCGCAAGACTGACCCCGCGCTTGGCTTCCTTGCTGAAGTCTGCGGAGGCTGAGTTGCGGCCGTGGCGCACGGTACGCGATGCGATCAGCAATCTACCCGACCCTCGGAGCCGCAATGCACGCAAGGTGTTGAACCATGTGTTCCAGGATGGCGCGAAACCCTATCCCGGTCACACCGGCAGCCCGCTGGACCTGCCCGCTAAGACCCTGAAGGCGGGCGACCATGGCGTGCCCGGCGGCGAGAACATGATCGCCTATGCGGACAATTCCTACCGCTACTTCTCCGTACGTGAGTCGGCGCGGCTACAGACTTTCCCCGATAACTACGTGTTCCATGGATCTTGGACGGAAACCATGCGCCAGCTTGGTAATGCGGTGCCGGTGGAGTTGGCTCGGATCGTAGGCGCTTCGGTCGCACAGCAGTTGGTGCCGTTGCACCAGCGTCGGTTGGAAGCTGTCCGCGCTTAGGCCGTGTCCGCGTTCGGAAAGTTCTTGTCAGCTTTGTGCTGACCAGCTCTCATTCCGGCTGGCCATGTCATGTTCGACCTGTTCAAGTTCCGCCTTCCGATCGCCGTGACCACCCAGCTCATTGAGAAGCTGGAGAAATTGGAGGCCACCCCGCTGACCCGTGCCGACCTCGATCGGCTGGCCGCTTTCCAACGACAGCACGAGATGGAGGCTGGTGTGTATGTGCTGTATCTGGATGGTGTGGCGGTCTATGCGGGCAAGGCCGATGATCTATTGGACCGGCTGCAGCAGCACTTGGAGAAGATCAGGGGGCGGATCATTCTGGCTGAGAAGGAGGTGCGCTACAAGGCCTTGCTGCTCGATGAGAACTGGAGCACCAGCGCCAACGAAGACCTGCTTATCCGCCATTTCAAGGAGCGCGGCGAGTGCGAATGGAACAAGTCGGGATTCGGCCCAAAGGATCCTGGCAGGAACCGTGACGGATACCAGCCGAACAAGTTCGATGTGTTGTATCCGATCAACACCGATTGGCCCATCGCAGGCGTTGGTGATACAATGACCATCGGTGAGGTACTGACCAAGATGAAAGACCAGCTTCCTTATGTCATGCGCTACGAGCTGCCTGCCATTGACCTGAGCATGAAGCTCAAGCTGAAGGGCGTTCCCCGAACGGCCATGGGTTTGGCGTTAGCGATCGCCAAGCAGTTGGGCGAGGAGTACCAGTTCATGCTGTTCAAGAGCCACATGGTGCTGTACAAGTCCAAGCAGCAGTATGCGAATGGGACAAGGTTGGCGGCCAATTAGGCTATTGTAAGGAGGGGGTTTAGACCCCCGCAGGGTGTCCTTCCAAACCTCCGCAGTGGTCTGTCGCGCCCGCGAGGCTTTTGCGAAGCGATGGCGACGACCCTGCGGCTTGGAGACGCCAAGGTGGTGTTCAAAAGCTCATTCCAACAGTCTGTCCGGCATGCCCCGATAGCGCTTTTCCACACGCTCGGACACGTCAACGATCTTCCCATTCGCGTCCGTTCGGAATGCCAGCGTCTGGACCCGATCGAAGGAAGCGAACGGACGTTGCAGCAGCAGGGTATAGCGGCAATGTGGTTCCAACACGCTTCGGATCGAACGTGGCGGATCAGCCGGCGAGTCGGTCACTGCATCGCACGCGTACAGGAGTGGTGCATCCCAGATCGCCGCCCGGTCCCTGGCATTCATGGCAACTGGACCGACCGTCCTGTAGCTCTCGCGGTCCACCCAGCGCCGCGCACGGCATTGCGATGCTGTTGCATCCCCACGGTCGTGCACGTACAGGACCAAGTGTCCCGAGTTCCGGATGTCGCGTGCCAGACGTACAGAGGCATTCGCGTCCTTGTGGACCAAGCGTTCCACTGAACACGACGAGATCGCGAGAACGAGTGCCGCTCCGATCCCGTTCACTGTTCCGCGTGACAAGGCGTTCATGATAGGGGGTGCTACGGCCTGCGCACGGTAAAGAACACCGGCACACCGTCATAGCGGAACTGCCTTCCTTCCACACGGGAATTGCCTTCCATGATCAATTGGTATTCGCCAGCAGGCAGCGGCGGTATGCGCAGGGTGTTGGTGCGCGGCGCTTCCTTGTCGGCGGTGCAAATGGAGCGCGGCGGCTTGGTGATCCGCACCTGCAGTTGCCGTTCCCTGTCGTGGCGTACCACCTTCCAGTCGCGGGTGTAAGCGCAAGCCGAGGGCGCCACAAAGCGGTAGCTGACCGTGATCGTATCGGATGTGGTCGGCTCGTTCGGTGAGACCGAGACGTAGCTGACACGAACGTCCGCGAATGCACCCGGCTGCGCGGAGATGCCAGGGACACAGAGCAGAACGGATGTCATGATGAAGAACGATCGCATGGCGCTGTTCGGACCGGTACACGAACCCCTCCCCTCGGTTCGAACCTAGCCCCCTGCACGGTGTCCCCACAAACCTCCGCCGGGTCTATCCGCTGCTCTTGAGCCGTCGCCTCTGCTGCTCGGTGCCGTGAGCGTAACACGCTCTCGAGCCCCACTACCCAATGATCATCGCTTAGTTCCTTCTGGCAGCCTCAGCGTCGGCATGTCGTCAAGCCCGATGTCCATTCCGGGCAGGTCACAATGCCTCTTGAACTTGGCGACAAGTTCGTCCGTGTCGTTCCGGCCTATGCGGATACTGCGACAGCAGTGCAGGCTACATGCCGTGTATTCGGTGCAGAAGTATTGGACGAGGCTGCGGTCGTCCTGATCGTTCTCAGAACCAATGATCCCCGGCCCTCCGATGACCACGCCCTCATCTTCCTTTCTCTTTTCTCCATTGCTGATCCAGAGCTCATACCGGATGTTGGTGTAGTTAAGGCGCTTGACCCGGAGCTCGACCAGGCCCTTCGCGGTGCTGGCGCTGAACGCATACCATCGATCCGTTTCGAGGTCAGTGGGGAAGAAGACGGTCAAGCCATCGACCACCATCATACTGTCGACCAGCGCAATGCTCGATGCGATGCCACTGGACCAGAGTTCTTGTAGGTACTCGTAGGAATACCGGATCGTATCGGCCCCGGTGATCTTCGCGAGTGGCCGGTTTTCCTGCGCGGCAAGAGAGGATGCTGTGAAGACCGCGGCAAGGGATAGCTGAATGGCGGTTCGGCGTAGCATCGGAGCGAGTGAAGGTATTCACCCGTTGATAGAACGGTGAGGACTCTCGATCAGCACACGATAACCTGTTCTTGCTCGGCTGGCGTGTGCCCAAGCCCGTGCGTGCCGAGTGAGAACCCGCGCTAGGGCCTCTGGCCCGCCTCGGTCATCTCGCTTCCCGTTTGTCGTGACGGGCCAGAGGCCCTAACGTTCATGTCACTCGGCGCAGCCGAGCGACAACAGGGGGTCAATCTTCTCCTTGTGTGCCTTGACAGCTTGTTCCATTTGCCGTATGACGGGATCATCGAAGTCGCTCATGTGTACAAAGCTATCCGACCCTCGCAGGTCAAATCGCGGGACAACTCTCCTTGTCGCAAGTGTTCCGATCGCGCAGCGGAGCAAGCGGTCGGGCCACTTGTGACTTTACAATGAACGTCGAAAGCGGCTCGTGGTCATAAGTGGCCCAGCCTGAGTTGTGGGATCATGTGTTGGGCGGGAACACTTGCGACAATTGGGGTCTTTCCCATCGCAGAATGGGACCTGAGCAATACCCCGGGTGCAGTTCTAGGGAGGTGCTCCAACGTTCGCGTCACGGTACCGGTCGACACCGAGCAATTCCCGCACCCGCGCGTTCCAGCTCCTGAGTTGGATGACGTAACTCTCCACGGACATCAGGAGTTTCTTCTGCTCATCCTTCATGCGTTGGGTGTGTTCCTTGTGTAGCTGCTGGGCGCGGGCGTGCGTCATGCCCGGTTCGTTCAGCCGCTGCTCCAAGGCACGGCGTTCGATCTCGCAGAGGTCGAGCAAGAGCGTGCAATAGGCGGACGCCCATGGTTCCCACGGATAGAGATACCACGATGAGCGCGCATCCAACACAGCGAGCGTACGATGATGCAGCACCCCACCGGTGGTGTCCAGGTCCAGGTAGAGGTGTGTGCGTATTTGCACACTGGGCGGCTGCTTGCCATCGTTCGGTCGATCGATCGGAACACCGGAGAGGTGGGTGCTATCGATCAAGCGGTCCTTGGACCAGGCCAGGTAGTGTGGTCGTAAGTGGCGGTGGTCAAGCCGAAGGCTGTCGAACCACGCATTCCTGGTGACATCGTTCCGCAGAACGAACGCACGGTCCCGTTGCTGGCGTTCCGTTGGTACGGGTGGCAACATGCGGTCCCAGAAGGCCGTATCCCGGGGCATCCATGCGATCATGGGGTATTCGTTGACACCATTCTTCCACGGGAACAAGGTGGGGAGGAACGGCTGGCCGCGATCGAACGCATGGAGCACCGCGCTGGTCGTGTACCGCTCATGGAAGTCAGGACCGGTGTAGGCCACACCATAGTCCACCTGGATCACTTCCGGCATGGCCGGACCGGTGGTGCTCCAGGTCTGCTTGTAACGCAGGTCCACGGTGTCAATGCGGCCATGATCGAACAGCGGAATGAGGGGATGCTTGGGACAATCGATGCACCTAAGCTCCATGGCCCTGACAATGTCGCATCCCGGCACCAGCCAAAGTGTTGCTGAGAAGGCCCCTGCGACACTATCGCGGGGTAAGGCCGCCAGTTGTTCCACGCCGTCGGGTCCGGATCCAATGGAAATGCGTTCCACCGAATAGTGCTTCTTCAGCTCACGTGCTGCGGTGTGGGAGAAGGGTGAATTGGGGAAGTAGGGTTGGTCGCCGTGGATGTCCAAGCAAACGAGGGCCGATCCCGTATTGTAGTTGATATAGTGACGTCCGTCCTTGGGAACAATGCCGATAACGCCTTGTTTGAAGTTCATCTGGCGCAGCGTTGCCGACTTCAGTACCGCGTTGAAGTAGCCTTCCATGGCTTCTACGGGAACTTCTTCGCTGTATGTATCAAGGCTGAAGTAAAGCTTCGCAGAAACCTCCGGAGCACGACGCAGCCAATTGGAAGCAGCGACGAACCGTTCGTAAAGGTCCTCCCCGGGACGCACCACCGCCTCACCCAGAACGTACGTCGTGGGCTGCAGGCGAATGTCGGTGGCGTTCAAGTCGGCGGTCAGTGGGATGAGCTTTGTGCTGTATCCGATGTAAGCGATGCGCAAGCTATCCGAAGGCATTCCCAGCGGCACCCTGAAGCGGCCATCTGCATTGGAGATGGTGCCCCTTGTATGGCCATGGAGCGTGATGGCGGCATAGGGCAGCGGTTCAGAACTGGCTGCATCGATGATGCGCGCCTCGATGGTCTGCTGTGCCGCCAATGGAAGCATGGCGAGCAGGCAGAGGGCGAGCACATACGGGCGCATGATGTGAAGTTAGCCGCTGCCGCATGCCGCTGCGAGGTTGTAGCGGTCATGGATGGGACAGGCCGAAAGGACTCCTTTGTTGGTACGGTGATCGAGGATCCCTTACGAAGCATCCCGGTACCGCCATTGCAGACCTGCCTGCGGTAGCTGGGTCTTTGATGTTCAGCAAGTCGATCTGCTCGGAACCCCGAGAACCTCACTCATTGTCGCAAGTTCTCCGAATGCGGCGGAGCACGCGGTCGGGCCACTTGTGGTCGTTCCACACACCCTCGACCATTGCGCGGATCCGTTTGCCGGTGTTGGAGTGGTCACAAGTGAGCCCACCTGTTCGGTGGGATCACGTGTTGGGCGGGAACACTTGCGACAATTGGGATATGAAGGACCGGTAGTTTCCCGGTGGCTCGTGCGTGAGCGCAACAGCGATCAAGGATGGAGGCGTTCCCCCCGCTCGAGCATCGCGATGAACTGCGTCAGGTGCTTCGAGCGCGTCTCGGGCTTCACGCTCTTCTCCAAGCGGTGCAGGATGGCGAAGCGGTTCTGGGCGTTGAGCGTCTTGTAGAAGGCTTTCGCGCGAGGGCTCTTCCGCAGCGCGGCGAGCAGGTCCTTCGGTTCGGTGATGGTGGAGCCCGGGCTGTACGCGCGGTCCCATTCGCCGTTGGCCTTCGCGACCTCCACGGCTGCGAGCCCGGCAGGCATCATGGCTCCGGCCTCGATCAAGGCGAGCACGCGTTCGCGGTTGATCTGGCTCCAGATACTGCGCGGATTGCGCGGTGTGAAGCGCTGCACGAAGGACACCCCATCGTACGCCTTGCGGATCGCATCGATCCAGCCGTGGCAGAGCGCGGTCTCCACCGCTTCGTCGTACGTGGTCGTGACCAGTCCGCTGTTCTTCTTGCCGATGCGCAGCCACACACCACTGCTCTTCGCGTGGTTCCTTTTCAGCCACAGGTGCCATTCGCCGGCGTTGGTGAAGAGGTGCACATCGCTCTCCTCGACAGTGACGGTCCGCTTGGCCATGTTGCGAAGTACGGTTGTTTGCGTCCTTGCTGAGCGCGTGGTCCCCGGATCACATGCGGGTGTCCGCCTAGAGCGCGATACGCGGTTCGCCGATCATCGGGTTGGCCTACAGCTCATTGCCCAGCCACCTTCGCCACCGCCCCCAGCAGGTCCCACGTGTTCCCGGCTATATCGCGGAACACGACCGCACGTCCGTACGGCTAATCGCGGGGCATCAACCAGACCAGGAAGCTGATCAAGCGATGAGGATCCTGCTGCAAGCTGCCTCATGATCCTGCCTAGGATGGCCGAGGCTATCCGTTGTCGACTACAGCGGAATAAGCACAGCCCTCATCGGGGCGTTGGGTACCTACGGAATTTGCTCGGATCTGGTGTTGGTGGGAACTATCCCTCCAATTTGCCGGAGTATCACATCCCGGTCGTTGTTGGTCCCGGTGTACTTGACCACTCCATCCATGTTCGCATCGCCTTGCAGGTAACCATTGAGCGTTGCCGTTGGTACCGTGCCGCCGATCGTTTGCAGGATGACATCCCTGTCGTTGCCATTCCCCGTGTATTTCAGCACCCCATCGAAGTTCACATCACCGCTCCAGAGCGCCATGACACCGTTTCGGTCTTTGCGGGCATCCATGCCATGTACAGCGAGCATGGGGTCGGTGAGATCGATCACGTCGGGCGTGGAGCTCAACGTAACGGATGTGCCGGTCATCGCCCCGAGGTGATTGCGGTGCTTGATCGCGAGATGGTATTCGCCTTCGGAAAGTGGGAACGATACGGGTGAGGTCCCGTCCGTATCGACCACATCCCCATCGCGTTGCACCAAGGCGCAGCGTGTGGCCAGGATCTGACCTGGGTCGGTGGCATCCCGCAGCTCCAACAAGACCCAATCCACGATGGCATCGGCCCCTTGCACGGCAAGCACATCGGCACCGACCGTCTCGCCACCGCCCCCCGCGACATGGGGGTAGTTGAGCGCGGTGAACGGCTCCGATGCGGGGATCAGCCCCTGCTGGTTCAGCGAACCGGCCATCAACCCGGCTTGCTGGTCATACGGGCCATCCAGGAACACTTTTGCGGCCACCCGGGCATTACCAAGGGGGGTGCTGCTGAATTGTTGCAGCCACAGCTCAATGATATCGAACACGTATGCGCTGTTAAGGTCCTGCATCATGATGTGGCTGTTGCCGAACACCAACGAGTCCTCAGGTAGTGAAACCACATCTCCGATGCCGCCAGCGTTCTGGAATAGGACGGCAGCGGCTTCCGTAGCCAGCTTCCGGTTGGTTTGGTTCCGGGAGACGATGTAGTCGCCATAGACACCGAACATGTGCAACCCGTTGAGGTCGGGGAAATCATCAGCATCCGGAACGCCAGCCGGTTCGATGAGGATCATGCCGAGTACCTCATCGTTCATCGCTCGGGCAGCCGTTATCGCCTGGCCCGCTCCGGCACTGTGCGCCAGCAGCCAGACATCTCCCCCCGTGGAATCAATAACGGCCTGTATGGCGCCCGGGAAACTTGCACTGGAGGAGCCGATGTACGGATAGTTCTGTGCGAATACACTGAACGAACCCGTAGGGAATTGTGCATTGGAATAGGGGTTGCCTTGAGAGTTGCCGAATCCCCAACGTCTCCAAATGTCGTTCTGCCATCCTTGTTGTGCGCCGGGAGTTGCTGGTGGTCCACCTGCAGGAACTGGATAGGGAGCAACGAAGCCACCGGTCGCAAAATCATGCCGTGGGTCGTTCACCATATAAACGTCGTAACCATGGTCTGCGAAGAGGTCGGCCCAACCCGTTCTACCATCCGGGGTCGTGACGAATAGATAGGTCGATAGGTTCAAGCCGGGTACCATGACGATAGCGGCGTCTTCCGTTCTGTTCTCCGATAGAACGTAATTGACGAGCGCATCGTTGGTGTAGAAGCTGCCATACGTGTGTTGGGCCGTGCTCTTGGCTGAAATGATCGAACAACCGATCGCGAAAGCGAAGGCCCCAAGGGTATTTGTGCGTTCCATGTCTTGGTCGAGTGGAGCAATTTAGGCCACCACTGGATGCCATTCAAGTCCCCGTACCCGGACGCTGATCGCCATCCCACGCACGTCCACGGGCATCCTGGCGCAACCCTTTGATCCCTTCCCGGCAACGTGCACATCGGGCTGGTCAGCTTGCGATCGTTAGATTTAGCGCTAAGATCGAGGGGTTGTTCACGACAAGAACCATGCGCATTCCAAAACCATCGATCCTCGCGGTGCTCACCGTGACCCTCGCGCTCGATCTGCGCGGGCAGGACTTCATCAACGGTGACCTCGAAGGCCCACCGGCAACGCAGTTGACCATGCTGCCGCCCAACTGGCAGGCGGTGCCGGACAATGATCCGGTTTGCGTGGCCACGAACAACTCCTTGGGGGATACACCGGACCTGACCGACATGAACGGACCTTCCGTATTCACTGGACTATATGGGAATCCGTATTCCGGTTCCTCGTTCGTGACCGGTGGTCGTTCTGCGGATATGGTGATCTTCCAGGAGGGTATCATGCAGCAGGTCTCTGGTTTCGTGCCCGGCAATACATACACCATCGTGTTGCACCAAGCTGTCGCGCGAACCTATGGCACGTTCGACACGACCGGCTGCTGGGCGGTGTACATCGGAAATGGTCTGGCCGGTATCACGGCACCCACCACGAGCCATGTCCCTTACAACGAAGCTCCCTTTGAATGGGAGCAGCGCATGATCACGTTCGTGGCTTCGTCCACGAGCCACACCATCAAGTTCCTGCCCTACGACGATGATCCGGAACTGGCAACCTCTACTGTCCCGACGAACGAAGGCGGAGCGCTGACGATGGGCATCGATCTGGTGAGCATTCTACCCGGTTTCCATACCACCAGCATCGCGGACGCCAAGATGCCGACCGATAGGATCCTTGCGCCGAACCCGGTCAACGACGACCTAATGATCGAGGTCCTGAGCGCGTATTCCTCCGGAACGGTGCGCATCCATTCGGCAACGGGAGTGTTGATACACGAGCAGGGCCTGATGCGCGGGCACCAGCGGACGACCATCGCCCTGGCCGCTGTCCAGCCGGGCATTTACATAGTGAGCATCGTTCTGGATGGGATCGAGTCCCGCCATCATGTGGTCAAGGAGTGAGCACGGGAACCTCCTTCCGCTGCTTTTGAGTCGACGACCCTATCTCTGTCGGGCATGCTTGCGGCTTGTCCATCCATCGGAGGGCCCTTGAAGATCAGAAGCTCTAAGAAGAACCAAGAACGACCACTGACCAACTACGCATTCCTGAATTGGGCAGAGTTTGCAGAAATTAACGCGGTGTTGGACCAGGATGGCAGCTTCGCGTAACACCTTTGGTCGGATCCTGAACCCCAAGGTCATGCATGCAACAGCGATCATCGGTGGTGCGACACTCGTCGCGGTCGCGAGTGTGTATGTCGGCTTCAGCTCGGACGATCACCAAGCGTGCTGCGCTCAGGTGAAAGCGGCCGTTCCGTTCTTCGATCCGTTCCAGCCGACGGCAGGGGCCTCCGTGCAGGAACCGTGGCTGGATCCGCTGGTGTTCAATTCGAACAAGGCGTA
>DEQO01000091.1 GCA_002360495.1 Flavobacteriales bacterium UBA3364 | reverse complement strand
GGTTGTTGCAGCAGGCGGCGAGCATGGATTCGAGTTGGTCCATGCGGGTGCGTTGCTCGGCAAGCGCTTCGCGCAAGCTTGCTAACTCGGCCACTTGCGCAGATCCTTGGACGTGCTGTTCCTGAACCGCACCTACCACGATCGGCAGGATGTCGAGTGGGCTCAAACCGAGATAGTCCACCGCATCGAATTCAACATTGCCGAGTGAGTCCAATTGCTCGGGTTGATGGACCGGGGTGGTTAGCTGAGGAAGAACTTCTTGGACTTCTTGTGAGATGAACCCGTAACGAACGCCTTCGGGAAGGCCCATTTGCGGAAACTCCTCATGCCGATAGGTGTAAGACTTTGGCCGCAACTGCATAAGGAGATCCGTGGAGTTCTGAAGTTCCTGGATATCGGTCTTGAGGTTCTCGTCGCAACCGATGGTCATACCGTTCACCGAGATCACACCGGTAAAGAACCCTGCCCATCGCACAGTGCCCACGGTTGGTGTAATCCCATAGACACTATAGTTGTTCGTGGCGCCGTTGGCGGTTCCGTAGACACCAAAAGCGTTGGTCAACGTTCCCCGGACGATGGACTGCATGTGCCGAGAGCACCATACCCAGAGGTCGCTACTGCGCTACTCTGCACCCGAACGCTGCCGTAGGTACCGTACATCAAAGGCAAGGTACCGGCGCTCGCATACGCTTCACCGTATGCGCCATAGCTCTGCTGGAGAGTAACAGCTGCCGTGGTATGGGAGCGACCGAACAGCGCGTAAGATTGGGCTGTTGTGCCCCCGGCGGCGAGACCGACGTTGAAGATGGTTGCATCCACGGCCTTTCCAAGCACCATATCCGTAGTTGTGTTGACGGGTTGTATTGTACTGACCAATCCAGTTCGCCAACTCGTGCCTTGGCCTTTGAAATCCACGCGCAAGCCGCCCGGCATGGTAGCATCCGTTTCGGTGTGCTTTACGTCGAGTTTGTAAGTTGGTTGAGTGAGACCGACTCCTACGGTCCATCGGAGGTCCGGACAAGGCGCGGCGGAGATGGCAGCCGATGCTGTATGCAACCGAAAAGTAGCTGGCGCCGAGGTCCAGTCGCAGGCAATACTTGCGGCGGGCAAATGGCGCCATTTTACAACACCGAATTCACCAGTGGCCGGATTCACGTCATCCACCACCAGGTATTTATCCAGATAGTCACCTTCCGGATCAAGAGGTAGATCGCGAATGCGGAGTCGCCCGTCGAGCAGATCAAGACGCTCGGTAGGGCTAACGATGGCCGATGCCGTAACCGATGCCGCATTCCAATCGCCGATGCCAGCAAAACCCAGCGGATGCAGTTGCATGATCTCCTTGCCAAAGCCACTGTTCTCCCCAGAGGGAGTAGCTGTGTGTTCTCCAGCATAGATAAACCGGGCCAAGGTGGGATCGACTTCGACGTCGTGGAAAGCGCCCCATTGGAATACGGCGTGGACGGGAGCATTGTAATCCGAATCATCCGCCATCTGACCAACATACATTTGATCGTACTCACTCGTCATGGTGAGGCCGTTCCGCATCCAGTCCCTGTAAAGTTCTGTAACCTGCGGTTGCCACGAGCGATCCATCAAGTGCATACGCGTCCAAGGACCGCCAACGAATGTGAATGAAAAGTTCAACCCAACTCCTAAAAATCCATCCGTCGGCACGGTGAAGTCACCTATGGTGCTGTACTGTGTCTGGTTCAGTTGCATGCGGTGGAGGCCGTTCGTTTGCCAGAGTTGATGGCCTTCGGGCGCATTTTGGGTGAAGTGGGTATTGGCAGCCTCATTGAACAGCGTACCGTACTCGGTACCCCCGCGGTACAGACGCCACCATGTATCACCTCCATTGGGGGCGTCAGTGCGAAAGACCTCCCCGGTGGTGGTGTTCAAGCTCGTGCCATCCACAAGCAGGCCGATTGTAGGTGAAGGGGAAGCAGCAATGTTCCCTACCACAACCCCATCAGTGCTGGCATCGGTTTTCAAGTAGTTACCTCCAAGTGTTGTCCAACTCTGGGCCAGGGTTCTGTTCGTTTCCATTGCGGCAGCAAACACCAGTAGGATATTTAGGAAGTTCTTCATGCTGGTTGACGTGGTGTTAATTCGACGGGACGACGAAGGACAAAGACCGTGAGGTCAATTCATCGGTTAGGCGAAGGATGTAAAGCCCAGGTGTAAGCACGCCTGGTGAGATGGAAAGAAGGTTACCGTCTCCCACAGCGCTACTTGCGAGCAGGAGTTCTCCATGTGCATTGAACAACTCGACTCCAAGGAGATTTCCGTTAGGCGAGATCGGTACCTTGATCGCTCCGTTGGAAGCAATCCATAGCCGTAGCTCCCGCGGCACATCATTCGCGTGAATGCCAACACCAATGTCGCAATCGAGAGGGTTAGCCGATAGGCAGACATCATCCACATAGTAATAGCTGATATCGGTATTCCCATTAGGGTCCATGGCAACTGTATCGGTCTGGTCATCTCCGAAGAAATTGCCGACATAGATGAACCTGTACGACGAATCAGCCACGAAATGACCCTGTATAACGGTCCAGTTCAGGGAATCAGAGATGACCTCTTCGGAATACACGTGCGCATAGTTGGGCCAAGGAAGCCAGTTACTTTGACCATAGGTTGAATCCATTTTCAAGAGCACCCCCATCTTATCGGTCGCATATCGGGTTAGCACCAAAGGCGAAGGGTATGAACTCGACCAGCTTACCTTGAGAGAAGCCCAATAGGTTTGACCTATGATCAATGGTTCATTCAACCGGGCACCGATGATCTCATGTGTTCCGTTGCCACCAGGAGCCTTGGAGTATGCCCACATACCGCAGTAACCATTCCCCGTGGCAGGGGTTTGCTGGCCGAAAAAATTCTGCGGTACTCCGCAAGTATCGCCCACGTCGCAAACGTTGAAGAGATCGGGGCTTGCCACCCCCCCTCTATGCCATTCAGCCGCCTTGAAAAGCTGTCCAACAGCACGTGGACAGTCAATTATCTCTTCGAAGCTTCCATTGGGCACTAGGTTCTGGGCATCGCAATGATCGATCGCCCCAGTTGTGGAGAATAGCGCAAACAATCGAAGAATAAGTGTGAACCGTGATCGCACGCGCATGGTAGTGTGTAAGCTTCCCCGAAGTTCGGCCATTCATAGTTGGGTGTAACGCTTTTTCCCGGCCCGCGGGCCGGGAAAAAGCGTTTGCCGGTCCAGGGCTACCTTTTACACCCAGTAGCCATGAGAAGAAGCAAGTTCACCGAACAACAGATCGTCGGCATGCTCAAGCAGCATGAGGCGGGTATGAAGATGGCCGATGTGTGCCGCGAGCATTCGATCAGCCTGAGCACCTTCCAGAACTGGAAGGCCAAGTATGGAGGCATGGCCGTGAGCGAGCTCAGGCGCGTGAAGCACTTGGAGGAGGAGGTCAGCCGCCTCAAACGCATGTACGCCGAGGTGTGCCTGATGAACGACGCCATGAAGGCTGTGATCGAAAAGAAGTGGGGCGCCTGACGAGAAGCGGGAGATCGTGCAGGCGATGAGCAAAGAACACGGATTTACCCAGCGGCAGGCTTGCCGCTGCGTTGGCCTGTCCCGCAGTACCGCGCAATACATCAAGCACCCGCCCGATGACACGGCGATCATCGAACGCCTGGGGCAGCTCACCGAGAAGCATCCCGCGATCGGGGTGTGGCAGAGCCATTATCGCCTGCGCATCCTGGGCCACTGGTGGAACTTCAAGCGGGTCTACCGGGTGTATACCGCCATGCATCTGAACATCCGCCGCCGCGCACGCAAGCGCCTGCCGGCCCGCGTGAAACAAACCTTGTTCCAACCCGCAGGCCCTGACCATGTCTACAGCATCGACTTCATGCACGACACCCTCTGGAATGGCCGCACCTACCGTGTGCTGAACGTGATCGACGACTACAACCGGCAACTCCTGGCCATCGAGGTGGACACTTCATTGCCCGCACTGCGCGTGATCCGCGTGCTGGAGCGGCTCAAGGAAGCCGGTCGCCTGCCGCGCATGATCCGCCTGGACAACGGTCCGGAGTTCATCTCCCACAAGCTCGATACCTGGTGCCGCACGCACGGGATCGAGTTGCACCACATCCAGCCTGGCAAGCCCACGCAGAACGCCTATGTGGAACGCTTCAATGGCAACATGCGCCGCGAACTGCTCGACGCCAACGTCTTCTTTACCTTGGATGACGTTCGCCGCAAAGCCGACGAATGGATGAACGACTACAATCACTATCGACCTCACAAAGCACTCGGCTACCGGCCGCCTGTGCAAATCCAACCCTAACAACAATGGCCCTGGAACACCCAGTTATGATCGGCCCGAAAACAGGGGAAGCTTACAGTTGGTGATCAATAATCCGGGCGGGTCAGCATGTGTGCTGAAACGGATCCCAATCCCATTCGAAGCGCGTCGAACAGTGGTGGCATTTGCTCCGAAACCACCTGTTGCAACGGACATGGACAAGTGGACAGCTACTCCGGGGGGCAATGGAGCCAGCAATTGTGCTTGGACACACTCCCTTGCAGTACTTTCATCCCGATAGGTATAACCGCCGACATAAGCACCACCGTCAAATCCTGCTTGATAACCGAATGCGTTGGAAGGAACGCCCGTGATCGAAGTGGCGCTACATGCATTGAAATAATCAGGTGAGCCAGAGAACGCTGTCCATCCCGTCGCGTTGCTCGTTTGTGCTAAGCCATCCGGGCAAATTGTGTAGTCCTCGAAACTTGGATTTGGAACCAGATTCTGTGCAAGCATCTGCCCTATCCCGTGTAAGAAGGCAAGGAAATAGAAGAAGCTTCTCATCGTCGGTGCAACTCCCAGTAAAAGAGTATACGAGACGCTGATGCACCCTTGGACCGATGAGGATGTTAGGCAGTTCTGCTTCTCAATGCCATACCAAACCGACTCCTCAGCCGGAAGCACAAGCTCTAATGCGGTGGCGTTCATCGGTGAGGAGTCCATTCTAAGAAAACAGAAAGCGTTGAGAGCGCCGAAAGGAACTGAGAGAGAAAGGCGGGTGCGTTAACACGGCCTGAAACTAAGCCATGAACGCGCGATCGGTGCCTCCCGCAGAAAACTTGATCTGCGCGTGATGTACAGGTCTCGTCATGGTTCCGTTTTCCGCCGCTGTGCATCTCCGCTATTGAATTTCCGCAGGTCGCTGCTTCAGCCGCCGAGCGACGGGACCCTGTGGGGTCTGGCTCCCACCTCACGGCCGCCCCATGGATCGGTTGCCGTACTTTGCATACCACACACGGAACTTCCACGTTCCTATCGCGGATCTTAGCACCACCGAACGCGACCTGGACCATGCGTACGACCAACACCCCAGCACTTGCACGCGGTCCGCTCCTTGCGCTCATTCTCCTGCTCTGCAGCAGTTCTCCCCTGTGGGCACAGGACAGCTTGTTCTACGCGAACGGCAACACGGTCGCAGGCCGCGTGGAGGAAGTAGGCTTGGACATCGTACGCTACCGCACCACCTCGGGCACCTCTTCGGTCCTTATCGTTGCCGAGAAACGCGATCTGCTGCGCGTGAAGCTGGAGGGTGGACAGGAGTTCGTGTTCGCGGAGGCCTCCAACGATGTACCGGCCACGGAAGCGTTCATGGCGCGCAAGCAGCAGATCGTGCTTGATGTGCTCGCTCCCGCCCTCAACCACATCACCGTGGGCTATGAACGCGCGCTTGGGCGACGCCTCAGTCTAGAGGCGAAGGTGGGCTACATCGGTCTCTGGTCAAGGGACAATGACGGCCAGTTGGAGCAACAGGGCTGGATGATGAAGGTCGGTCCCAAATTCATCATGCCATCGGGTACACGGCGCTATTCCATTGCACGCGACAAGCATCCCCTGGCGGGTTGGTACCTGCTTCCGGAATTGATGTACAGCCATTGGACGGACACCCGTACCTATTACCTGTACAACGAGGCCACCACACGGTACCGGACCAATTATTCCAGTGCGGCGCTGAACCTCGTCATCGGCCGGCAGATCCTGCTCGGGGAACGCTTCACGTTCGACATCCACGGCGGCCTGGGCTATGGGATGCAATGGCGCAACGGGGAACCGAACGGCGGCAACTACGGTTACGGCCGGGAGGAATACTCCTACAGCCACCTTTTCTTCGGTGGACAAAGCCCGCTCACATGCAGCGGCGGGCTCACGTTCGGGTACGTGTTCCGATAACGCTGGCTTCAGCGCCTCCGGTGGCGTCACCTCCGCCGACGCTCCACCTCCTCGCGCATGGTCCGGAAGAAACGATGGCGCTCCTTCTCCCCCGTTCCGCTGATGAGCGTGGACCTTTGCATGATGTTCTGCAGGTTGCGGTAAGTTTCGGCAGTGAAGTGCTCGTCCGTGGTGCCGAAGTAGTTGATCACGTCATGGTTGACGAAGACGCGCACCTGCCCGTTGTCCGCGTAGATCATGTTGTCGCCGAGCATCACCTCGTTCACGAAGACGCGGTAGGCCGCACTGCCCGATGAAGCGGCTTCGCCCATCGTGAACTTGACCCCCGCTTCCACCTGTGCTTCCAGGTGCGACAACAGATCGAGCAAGCGATCGAAGAGCAGTTGGGCCTCCTCTTCCATTGCGAAGGTCCCCGGATCGCGGTAGAACACCATCTGGCGCAAGGTGCTGGTGAGGCACTCGGCATTCCAGGTCCCGTGCTGGGCAAGCACAAATAGCTGAGATAGGTTTGACGGCCTCCGGGAAGAGCGGATATCCCACTGGGTCACCTTTCTTCGTTCCTTCCATCAAGGGAGCAGACGGACACAACAATGGACGATCAGCGGATCATCGGGCTCATCCAGGAAGGCAAGGACCACGAGGCGTTCAAAGCCCTCTACGCCTACCTGCCCAAGGTGGAACACCTCGTGCGACAGAACAGCGGCCGCAGTGGCGATGCCAAGGACATCTTCCAGGATGCCCTCATCATCTTCCACCGGCGGGTGTGCAGTGCGGACTTCACCCTCACCAGCAGCATAGGGACCTTTCTCTTCGCTGTTTGCCGGAACCTGTGGCGCGATGAACTGCGCCGCCGGAACAAGGCACTGGGCGAATGGAAGCTGGACAGTGAAGCTGATGAACCCTCGGACCTGACCGCACTGCTGGCCCGCGAAGGCGAGTACAAGCAAGCTGAACAGGCGTTGAAGTCGCTCGGCGCAAAGTGTGTGGATGTGCTCACCCGGTTCTACGTGAAGCACGAGCCGCTCGCACTGATCGCCAAGGCACTGGGCTTCTCCGGAGAAGGCGCCGCTAAGACGCGCAAGTACAAGTGCCTGGAGGAAGCAAGAAAGCGCTATCGCCAGATGATGAATGCGACCGTCGCGAACACCCGAACCATCTGACCCATGCGCGACGAACTACACCTGATGGAATTGGTGGACCGCTATCTCGATGGGTCCATGAGCGCTGAGGAGCGTGCGGTATTTGAGCAACGTGCGGCGCTCAACACCGAATTGCGCCAATTGATCGAGGATCAGCGGGCGTTGCGGGAAGGTCTGGAGCGGGTCGCACTGCGCGCAATGGTCACGCGTTCCGCACCAGGCGGGGGTATGGGCTGGATCGGTCCTGTATTGGGTGGCGCACTGATCATCGCCATTGCATCCTATGTGTGGATGGGCCGGCCGACGGAACATGCCGATGCCATCACCATCGTTCAAGAAGCGGAGATGGACTTGCCTGACGAGGAGGAAGCATCTGCGGCACCGGAAAAAGGGACACGCCAAACCATCGTTCAACGCGACACCGTTATCAGGGTGGATACGATAGTGCGTGTGGACACCCAGATCCGGATCGTGCAGGTGCATGTTCCGGCGGACATCACCGATGAACAGAAAGAAGCGATCAGGAAGAGCATCCAGACGTCCGGAGCCATGCCTCCCACCGAGATCTCGGAATTGGATGAGGGCCGGATCGTCCTTCAGAACGAGCTGACCCCCGACGGCGATGGCCACAACGACCGGTTGATCGTGCCCGGTGGCCCCTACCGGAGCGCCACGATGCGGATCAAGGATGCCAAGAACGTGGAGATCTTCTCGTCGACATCATCGGCCCCCACCTGGCATGGCCTCCTGCCCGACGGTAGCAAAGCTGAGAACGGCATCTACACCATCGAGGTGCAAGCCACAAGTTTGGACTCCCGCTACCGCTGGGGAAAGGAAACGGTCCGGTTGAGCTGGCCGGAAATACGGTTGGATATGCAGATCAAACAAGTACGCTAGGCGATCGTCCACGTATGCTCACCCTTGAGCAATGCGTCCAGATCACCAGCGCCCTTGCGCTCCTTCGCTTGTGCCACCTGTGCGGTGAGTTTCGCCTCGTGCGTGGGCCGGTCGTTCACATAGAACACACCGAACGGACGTGGCATGGCCCCTTCAATGCGTGGGTCATCGAAGAGGCGAACGAGGATGCTCGCTTTGTAGGGGTCGCGTTCGTCGTGGATCCAGAGATCCTCCAGGCTGGTACCGCCAGCGTAGGTGTCCACGATCACGGGGGTCATACCGTTGAGCTTGATCCCGCGTGTGCCGTTGGCGAAGGTCAGGGGCCTGCCGTGCTCCACGAAGATGGTGTGCTGCGGTTTGCTCGCCTTCTCCGTGAAGGTCTCGAAAGCACCATCGTTGAACACGTTGCAGTTCTGGTAGATCTCGATCAATGAGGTTCCGCGGTGCGCATCGGCGCGGGCGAGGATCTCGCGCATGTGCTTCGGGTCGCGGTCCATGCTGCGGGCGATGAAGGTCGCATCGGCACCCTTCACCAACGCGAGCGGATTGAACGGATGATCGATGCTGCCCATCGGCGTGCTGCGCGTCACCGCACCTTCCGGCGACGTTGGCGAGTACTGTCCTTTGGTAAGGCCGTAGATCTCGTTGTTGAAGAGCAGCACGTTCACGTCAACGTTGCGCCGCAGTAAGTGGATGATGTGGTTGCCGCCGATGCTCAAGGCGTCGCCATCGCCGGTGATCATCCATACGCTCAGGTCCGGACGTACGCTGCGCAGGCCGCTCACCAAGGCCGGGGCGCGTCCATGGATGCTGTGCAGCCCATACGTATCCATGTAGTAAGGGAAACGGGAGGAGCAACCGATGCCGCTGATGAAGACCACCTCCTCCTTCTTCTTTCCGTTCTGCTCCAGCAGCGTCTGCACCTGCTTCAGGATGCTGTAGTCGCCGCAGCCGGGACACCAGCGCACCTCCTGGTCGCTGCTGAAGTCGATCTTCACCGGACCGTCACCCGGGGTCCGACCCGGAGTTCCACCAATGCCGTTCGTCGTGCTCATGCCGTGGTCGCCGAAACCTTCGGCGTAGGGGACAACAGGTCCAACACACTGGCACGGATCTCCTCGCTCGTGAAGGGCATGCCTTGGATCTTGTTCAAGCCTTGCGCATCAACGAGGAATTCCGCTCGGAGCATCTGGCGTAGTTGTCCGCTGTTCATTTCGGGGATCAACACCTTCCTGTATTTCTTCAGCAACGGTCCCAGCCCTTTGTTGAAAGGGAACAAGTGGCGGATGTGGACGTGCGCAACGCTGTACCCCTCCTGCTGCAATTGAAGTGAGGCGGTACGAATGGCACCATAGGTGGACCCCCAGCCGACGATCAGGAGTTCGCCTTCCGTAGGTCCACTATCGAGGCGGATGGGCTTGTAGCGATCAGCGATCCTGGCCACTTTCTCCGCCCGCAAGCGCACCATCTTCTCGTGGTTCGCGGGATCGTAGCTGATGTTGCCGGTCCTGTCCTGCTTCTCGATGCCACCGATGCGGTGTTGCAATCCGGGTTGACCGGGCAATGCCCAAGGACGTACGCCGCGTTCATCGCGCAGGTATGGCAGGAAGATGTCGCCGTCGTTCGGTTCCTTGATGAACGGAGGCTTGATCTCTGCGAGATCCCTCGATGCGGGGAAGCGCCAGGGCTCCGAACCGTTGGCGATGTAGCCATCGGTGAGCAGGATCACAGGTGTCATGTGCTCGACCGCGAGTTGCACCGCCTCGAATGCCATCTCGAAACAATCGATCGGTGTGCTGGCGGCGATCACGGGGATCGGCGCTTCGCCGTTACGGCCGAACACGGCTTGCCACAGATCCGCTTGTTCCGTGCGTGTGGGCAGTCCGGTGCTTGGTCCTCCGCGTTGCACGTTCACGATCACCAAAGGGATCTCCAACATGAACGCCAGGCCCATGGCTTCGGTCTTCAACGCGATACCCGGACCACTGCTGGCCGTGATGCCGAGGGCACCGCCGTAGCTCGCCCCGATGGCGGAACTGATCGCTGCGATCTCATCCTCCGCCTGGAAGGTGATCACACCGAAATTCTTGTGCCGGCTCAGTTCGTGCAGGATGTCGCTCGCTGGTGTGATCGGGTAGCTGCCGTAGAACAGGTCGAGCTTGGCCTTTTGCGCACCCGCCAGCAGACCCAGCGCCGTGCCCTGGTTGCCCGTGATGCTGCGGTAGGTGCCGCTGGGCATCGGTGCCGGCTTCACCTCGAAACGTGTGGTGAAGGTCTCGCTGGTATCGCCGTAGTGGTAACCGGCCACCAGCGCCTTCATGTTGGCATCCAGCACCTCGGGCTTCTTGCCGAATTTCTTGCGCAGGAAACCTTCGGTGAGCGCGTTCTCCCGGCTATACATCCAATTGATGAAGCCGAGAACGAACATGTTCTTGCATCGGTCCTTCTCCTTCATGCCGAGGGTGGTTCCCTCCAGCGCGGTGCGCGTGAGCTTGGTCACATCCACGCAGTGCAGGTGGAAGCTGGCCAGCGACCCATCGGTGAGCGGATCGGCATCCTCGGCATACCCGGCCAGGCGCAGGTTCTTCCTGTCGAAGCCGTCGGTATTGGCAATGATGCTCCCACCGCGCTTGAGCTTGCCCAAGTTGGCCTTGAGCGCTGCGGCGTTCATCACCACCAGCACGTCGCACTGATCGCCGGGCGTGAAGATCTCGACACTGCCGAAGTGCAACTGGTACCCGCTCACGCCGGCCAGCGTGCCTTGGGGTGCGCGTATCTCCGCAGGGAAATTCGGGAAGGTGCTGACGTCGTTGCCGAACAACGCGTTCGTATCGGTGAACTGGCTTCCCGTGAGCTGGATGCCGTCGCCGCTATCACCCGCGAAGAGGATCACCACGTTCGCGCGGGTCTCTACGGGCTTGTTCTTGAGAGTGGTGGTCATTGTCAACGCGGCGCGAAGTTACGTCCGGGACATCCCGGGCGGGCGGCCCGCTGGGCGGCATCAAACCACCACCGCAATGTTCACCGCCTCTACCCGAACAATGGAAGGTGCCACACGCTTGATCGCTTCTTCCACACCGGCCTTCATCGTCATTGGGCTCATGCTGCAACTGCTGCAGGCGCCGTGCAATCGGACACGTGCAACACCATCAGGGGTCACTTCATCCAGGGTGATGTCACCACCGTCGGCCTCCAGGAAGGGACGGATATCCGTCAACGCCTCACGCACCCGCTGTTCGCAGAGCTCGAGTTCGCGCGGGTCCATCAGTTCAGGCATCGATCGTTGTGGGTTCCGCCTGGGCGCCGGATGCCTTCATCGCATCCAATTCCGCGAGGCGTGCCTGTAAAGCACCGCAAAGATCGTCAAAGGCGCGGGCCGAAACGGTGTTCTCCTGCAATACGGCCGGGCGACCGACATCACCGGCTTCGCGGATGCTTTGGACCAAGGGCACTTCGCCGAGGAACGGCACCTTCAACTCATCGGACAAGGCGCGGGCACCGGCGCGTCCGAAGATGTAGTACCTGTTGTCGGGCAACTCCTCCGGCGTGAACCAGGACATGTTCTCGACGATCCCGAGCAAGGGCACGTTCACGCTGGGCAATTGGAAGAAGCCCACGCCTTTGCGCGCATCGGCCAGAGCAACGGGTTGCGGGGTACTGACGACGATGGCCCCGGTGAGGGGTATGGCTTGCACCAAGCTGAGGTGGATATCGCTGGTCCCCGGCGGAAGGTCCACGAGCATGATGTCGAGTTCACCCCAATCGGCATCCTTGAACAATTGTTCCAGCGCTTTGCTCGCCATGGGCCCGCGCCATGCGATGGCCTGTCCGGGATCGGCGAAGAAACCGATGCTCAGCAATTTCACGCCGTGGCTTTCCACCGGAACGATCCGGTGTTTGCCGTTCACCTCCCTGGTCGTCGGTCGATCGCGCAGCACGTCGAACATCATCGGCATGCTGGGTCCGTGGATATCGGCGTCCACCAGTCCCACCTTCCAGCCACGCCTCGCGAGCCCCACGGCTAGATTGGCGGTAACGGTGCTTTTGCCGACGCCGCCTTTGCCGCTGGCGATGGCGACGATGTGCTTCACATGCGGCAACACTTTGCGCAGGGTTCCGCGTTCACCGCTGAGAGGCGTCACGTTCACTACCACCTTCACATCCTTTCCCAATGCCTGTTGGAGGTTGAAGACCACCGCCTCTTCCATGCGCTTGCGGCTGTGCATGGCGGGATTGCTCACCTCTACATGCACATGCACCGTGTTCTCGTCAACGGTCACGTCACGCACGAGATCGAGCTCAACGATGTCCTTCTTCAGATCGGGTTCGATGATGCGCGATAGGGCTGCGTGGATGGCTTCTTCTGTGATCGGCATGGGATGCAAAAGTAGGAGGCATAACGCAAGCCATCCGAGCATGGCCCCGCTTGCTCGAACAGCTCCAACCCCTTCTCAAGCCAGCCCAGCGCCTGTTCCGGCTTGCTGAACATCCCCACCTTGAAGGGAACAACGGCGACGGCAGCTTCGGCAAGGCGTTCGGCGCCTGTCCGGGTGAATAGTCCTGGCCTTGGACCAGTCCCGCACGGCCTAAGCCGTGTTGCATGGGTTCGGGAACGCACACTGACATGGACCATTTTCCATCGGCTCGTAGCGTGATGCCCATTTCACGCGTATCGGACAACCACAGCGACGAGCCATGATCACGTACTTGGTCGAGGATCTGCCGGAGCGCAGTGCGGCATTCCTCGCCCGGTACGTAAACCTACCACCGGCTGGTGAGCAGGCTGCGCTCCACATCCACATCGTTGCGGACAAAGCCATCGATCCGGATCGTTCCCATGCTGCCAGGGTGTGAATGGCGCCCTACTCCCCAAGATCGCACGATCAGCGACGGAAGACCAGCGTTCAGTCGGAGATCGTTCGCTTTCGTGACGGATGTGCTATTTCGCAAAGGTCTTCAACTCCTGCATCAACCAACCATCCGCCGTTCCAATGGAGTTGAAGAATTCCACCTTGTATGGCACATAATCCGCAGTAGCGTCCACCATACGTTCGGACGCGGTCTGGCTGAAGAAATCGGCGCTGCGCACAACGGCCACACGACGTAGACCAGCTTGCATCAACATGGGTGTGTACACCTCCACGGACCAGCGCTCATCACTGCGAAGGATAATTCCCATGTGGGTGGAAATGGAAAGCCATAGGCGCAGTTCGTTCTTCGTTACAGCGTCGAGCAACTGCATGAGGATGGCCCGATAATCCGGGCTGGGTACGTAGCCCTTCCACTCGGTGGTGACCATGGAACGCGTCGCATCCACTTCGATGCGTACCAGATCGTCATTCCTAAGGATGTCCATGTTCGAAGGTGAGTAGCCGTGCTACTTCAAAGATCGTGCAAAAGACGGGATAGCGCCAGTGCCCTGTGCGGCATGCCTGCTCGTCAGAGTTCCAGTTCCAGGGCCGGGTCCCAGAACCGCTTCTCGAAATCGACCACCTCATCATTCCTCACATTCACCCCTTCCTTCCTCAGCAGCTCCTCCATGCGGGTTTCCGTGGCGAAGTGGTGCTTCCCGGTGAGCATACCGTTCCGGTTCACCACACGATGGGCCGGAACGACCGGTTCCACGGAGTGGGCGTTGTTCATGCAATACCCCACGATGCGCGAACTGCGGGCGGCACCGAGGCATTTGGCAATGGCGCCATAGCTGGTCACGCGCCCCTTCGGGATCAGCCGCACGACGGCCATTACGTCCGCGAAGAAATCCCGCTCCTGGACAGCTCCGTTCTGGATCGAGCGTTTCGCCATGGAACGAAAATAGATGGTTCAACGACCCTTGCCCTCCGGGAACGGGTCGATCCCGAACCGGAGGTAGTGGATGGTGCGCCCTTCCTCCAGCCACATCTGCTCATAATACGTGCGGATGCTCAGAACAGCGCGTTCCGCAGCGGAAACGCGCGGGACGAGCTCGGCATATACCTCGGCGCTCTGCTCGTGGACCGGTAGCCCGTACGCAGCGATCTGTTCCAGGGTGTATTCGTACAGCAGCGGGCTATCGGTCTTGAGGTGGATGATACCACCCGGCTTCAGCACCTCCTTATAGCGCGCCAGGAAGAGCGGGCTGGTCAATCGTTTGCGCGCCTTGCCGATCTGCGGATCGGAGAAGGTGAGCCAGATCTCGCTGACCTCGTGTTTGCCGAAACAACGCAGGATGTGGTCCACATGCGTACGAACGAAGCCTACGTTGTCAAGTCCGAGCTCCTTCGCCGTCCTGGCACCACGCCAGATACGCGCACCCTTGATATCGACACCGATGTAGTTCTTTTCAGGCTGGATCTGGGCGAGGCCCACCGTGTATTCGCCTCCACCGCAGCCGAGTTCCAATACGAGCGGCGCATGGCGCACGAAGAAGTCGCTGTTCCATTTGCCCTTGAAGTGAAGGTCCGCTGCCTGGAGCTCGGTGAACGTGGGCTGCACCACGTGGTCGTACGTGGCATTGTCGGCGAAACGGCTGAGTTTGTTCTTGCCCATGACGGTCGAACGGGCGACGAAAATAGGGCGCTGTCCGCGTGGGCAGCGGAAACGGGCTATGCAACATCTTGACCCGGTGACGCGCCCTGCTTCTCCATCTTTGTCGCTCATGTTCCACGGCGCACGGATCCTGGTGGCCCCTTTGGATTGGGGTTTGGGCCACAGCACCCGTTGCATTCCGATCATCCGGAGGTTGTTGGACCACGGTGCTACGCCGATCATCGGTGCCGATGCTGCGCCGCTCGCCTTGCTCCAGAAGGAATTCCCCGACCTCGAGCACGTTCGCATACCCGGGGTCAACGTGCGCTATTCCAAGGGGAACAGCCAGTTGTGGAGCATGGCGAGACAATTCCCGGAAATGGTGCGGATCGTGCGGAGCGAACGGGCCGCGTTCGATCGGATCCGCATGGAACGGCAACTCGATGCGGTGATCAGCGACCAGCGCTTCGGGCTTCGATCCCCCGATCTGCCGAGCGTGTTGATCACGCACCAGGTATTCCCGTTCACGCCCATCGCGCAAGGTGCGTTGCGCAGGGTGAACCTGCACCACATGGCACGGTTCGATCGCTGTTGGATCATGGACGAACCTGCCGCACCGGGACTGGCGGGCGAACTCTCGCATGGCCGCAATGTGCCCTCCAACGCGCGCTATATCGGGACGATCAGCCGCATGACGCCCGGGTCGGGGTCGAGCATCCCGCAGCGGTACAGGATCGTGGCCGTCATCAGTGGTCCGGAACCGCAACGGTCCATGTTGGATGCGGCGCTGACCGAACAGCTGCAACGCATTCCGGGCCATCATTTGTTGGTACGAGGGCTGCCCAAGGAGAGCACCGTACAGCGCCACGAGCGGCTCACCTGCATACCGCACACGAACAGCGCGGAGCTTTCGTCCTTCCTGTACAACGCGGAGCTGGTGGTCTCGCGCAGTGGATACACCACCTTGATGGACCTTGCCGCACTCGGAAAAAGTGCTCTTATCATCCCGACCCCCGGGCAGGCCGAGCAGGAATACCTCGGCCGTTTGCATGCCCGAACAGGTCGCTTCCTGGTCCAATCCCAGGATCGACTGGACGTTGCCCGGGCCTTGGCCGCTATAGGTGGCCGCTCCGTTCCGACACCGACGACGGGGCATCCCGCTTTGGAACAGGCTTTGGAGGACATGGCGGCCATGCTGCGCTAGTGCATGTTACATTTATCGAACGATGATGGCTACACGTTACTCGACCCTTCTCCTGTTCTGCATTTCCATTTTGCCGCTGTACGCGCAAACCGACCTGTCCGACAAGTTGCGCACCCTTGAAGAGCAACGAGCTGCGATCGAGGAACAAGGCAAGCGGATCACTGCGCGTGTGGACAGTGTGAAGCTCGCGATCATCCGCAACGACCTCCAGCGTACAGGACTTCCGAAGTTGGAAGCCGGGGATGAGGTGATCGTGCATCCGGGACACATGCTCGTATACAGCGAGAAGCACGAGCAACCGAAGTGGACGGCCCACATAGCGGTCCCCGACTTGATAACCGGGAGCCTCGCACGCATCGATTCGTTCCTGCCCGATCCCTTGGTGAAAACTGGCACAGCCGTCACGGCGGACTATTGGTACAGCGGTTACGATCGCGGCCATATGGTCCCGAGTGCCGACATGCGTTGGACGTACGACGCGCTCCTCGGCACCTACTACTACTCGAACATCAGCCCTCAAGTGGCGGACCTTAACCGAGGCAAATGGGCCGACCTCGAGGATTGGGGTCGACGGTACGTGTACTACAGCAAGAAGCGCCTCTTCATTGTCACGGGACCCGTATTACGCGATGGCTTGCCCACCATGCAGAAGGCGGACCGGAAGAACGAAGTGAGCATTCCCGAGTACTTCTGGAAGGTCATCGCCGACCTCGATAGCGCAGAACCGAAAGCCATAGCCTTCGTGATGAGCAATGCCAAACAGGACCTTCCGGTGATCAGTTACGCCGTGTCCGTGGACAGCGTGGAAAAGATGACGGGATACGATCTCTTCCCAGCGCTGGATGATGAGGTGGAAAACAGGATCGAGAGCATGTCCGAAACAGCACCCTGGTATGGCGAAGGTGATCCTTCGGCCGGAGAGGTCCCCCCACTTAAAGCCCCGCTACCGAAAGGCATGTTCAACAGTGCGCAGGCCAAATACCATGTCGGGAAGACGGTTACCGTCTGTGGAACGGTGGTGAGCTCCAGGACCACGGTGAAAGCAAAAGCCATCTACCTGAACTTCGATACGATGAGCCCGAACGAGGACTTCTACGCCACGATCTGGCAGAACAACGGTGTGAACTTCAGCTACGATCCGGAAAAGGAACTCCTGCACAAGAAGGTCTGTGTGACCGGCAAGGTCACGATGTTCGACGAGATCCCGCGCATCAGCATCAACAACGAGAAGGAAGTCGTTCTGTACGAGGACGCGATCGCGGCTCCCTAGAGCGTCAACCCGCCCGTTTCACGGTGAAGCTGAAGGTCGTGCCTTCACCTTCCGCGCTCTTGACGACGATGGTACCACCATGCACGTCGATGATGTGTTTGACGATGGCCAAGCCCAGGCCCGACCCGCCTTCGTTGCGCGCACGGCTCTTGCCGACGCGGTAGAAGCGTTCGAACAGTCGGGGCAGGTGCTCCTCGCTGATGCCGATGCCGTCATCGCTCACCTCGACCAACACTTGATCATCCAGCGGGTAACTACGGACGGTGCAGCGCCCACCTTGTTTGCCGTAGTTGATGGCGTTGTTGAAGAGATTGGTGAACACCTGGCCCATCCTGTTCCTGTCCGCTGATACCATCAGACCCGGCGCCAGTTCGTTCACGAGGCGAACGCCTTTCTCCCTGGCCAGTATTTCCATGTTCTCCATGGTGTCCGTGACCAGCTCGCCCAGGTCCATGCGCGCGATGCGGAGGTCCATGACGCCGCTCTCGAGCTTGGTGATCAGGTCCAGGTCCTCCACGATCTTCATCAATCGGTCAACGCCGTTCGATGCACGCCCCAGGAAATCGCGGTTCACTTTCTGGTCCTCCAACCCACCCTCCAGTAATGTGAGGATGTAGCCCTGGATGTTGAAGATCGGTGTCTTCAGTTCATGCGCCAGGTTGCCGATGAACTCACGACGGAACTGCTCGCGTTCGTGCAGTTCACGGATCTCCGTCCGACGTTCCGAGGCCCATGCGCTCACTTCAGCGTTCACCTTGCTCAGCACATCACCGTGAAGGTCCAAGCCCTCGGACCCGGTGCGGCTTCGTTTCATATCATGGACCGTCCGGTACAGCACCTTGATGCGGCTGTGGATGAAGCGCTCGATGCCGAAGGAGAAAGCTCCATAAGCGGCACCGAAAACAACGACCATGGCTATGAGTGCGCTCCATAGCAGCAAGGGCATGGGTACCAGCCGGTACGCGAACAAGCAAAGCGCACCGGCCACGACCGCGACGGCCAGCGCAGCCAGAAGAGCGACTTGACGAGGAGAAAGCTGGCCCAAATGGAAACGTTGAAGTGGTAGCCCAGCTGTTCGCAGAACTGCGGATGAAGATAGCGGCATGGAACGGTCGACCGTCCAAAGTGCCGGTCAAATGAGGGTTTCTCGGCGGTCTTAACCTGCACGAAACATTGCTTGGATACTTTTGCGCGCTTCGCTCCAGCGGCCCCCTCATGCGCTTCGGCATTCTCGAATTCCTCACCCTGGCAGGTTCGCTCGGTCTCTTCATCTACGGGATGAAGGCCATGAGCGAAGGCCTGCAAAAGGTGGCTGGATCGCGCATGCGTGGTGTGTTGAAAGTGATGACGGCCAATCGCTTCGTTGGCGTTTTCACAGGGTTCGTGACCACCGTACTGATCCAACTCTCCTCCGTGACCTCCGTGATGGTCGTGAGCTTCGTGAACGCCGGGTTGCTTTCCCTCCGGCAATCCATCAGCATGCTGATGGGCGCGAACATCGGGACCACCGTCAAGGCCATTCTCTTCAGCTGGCTCGGGTTCGCGAGCATCGACATCCATGCGTTCGCCTTGCCCATCATCGGCCTGGCATTCCCACTGCTCTTCTTCAAGGGAAAACAGACGAAGGCGATCGGGGAATTCATGGTGGGCTTCGCGATCCTCTTCCTTGGGCTGGAATTCCTGAAGGACGTGATGCCCCTGCCCACGGCCGACGGCGCATCCGTGCTCGGCGGGTTGGCCGACCTGGGCGTCGTTTCGGTGCTGCTGTTCACCGGACTGGGCATTCTCTTCGCCATGGTGGTGCAATCCAGCAGCGTGGCGCTTGCTGCCACGATGGTATTGTGCCAGCACGGCATCATCGGATACGAGATGGCGGCCGCCACAGTGCTCGGGATGAACGTGGGTACCACCGTCACGGCCAACCTCGCGGCGCTGGTCGCGAACGTCTGGGGCCGTCGGGCAGCCCGAGCGCACTTCGTGATCAAGGCCATCGGCGTTCTCTGGGCACTGCTCCTCTTCTCGCCGTACCTCGAACTGATCGACCTGTGTGTGGTCCACGTTCGAGGAGCTTCCCCCTACAATGATCCCAATGCCTTGGTGTGGGCGCTCACCTATCTGCACATCTCCTTCAACGTATTGAACACGCTTCTCCTGATCGGTTTCGTGCCGCAACTGGAGAAGTTGGTCACGCGCATGGTACCCACCCGGACCCAGGCCGACGAGGAATACCGTCTGGAGTACATCGACGACCCGGTGATGGCATTGTCGCCCGAACTATCGCTCATCGAAGCGCGCAAGGAGATCTCCAAGTTCGGTCGTCTGGCGGCGAGCATGTCCGGTATGCTGAACCAGTTGCTCGTATCCACCAACGAAATGGAACGTGCGGCGTTGATCGACAAGATCGCGCGCTATGAGGAGATCACGGACCGGATCGAAGTGGAGATCGGCAAATACCTGACGCGCACCAGTGCGGAGGCGAAGGATGAGGAGATGAGCGAACGCATCCGGGGCATGCTGGCCATCATCAGCGACCTGGAACGTGTGGGGGACATCTTCTTCCAGATGTCGCGCCTGCTGGACCGGAAGCACGAGGAGCGGCTATGGTTCACGCCCGAACAACGATCCAACCTCCAGGAGTTGCTGGGCCTTCTCGATCACGCGTTCAGCGTGATGCAGAAGAACCTCGACGCCGAGGATGGGCGCGTCTCGATCGATGAGGCGGTGGAGGCCGAGCAGCTCATCAACCAGAAACGCGACCAGTTGCGTCGCGCCCACTTGAAGAGCATTGAGACCGGCGATTACAACGTCAAAAGTGGCCTGGTCTACAACGACCTCTTCTCCAGTTGCGAGAAAGTGGGCGATCACGTGATCAACGTCTCCGAGGCGTTGGCCGGGGAGATCTAAGGAACAATGATATTGTTCGTCAGCACCCGGTTGCTGAGGTGCAAGGCACGATCGACCATTTCCACACTGAACCGTACGGTATCGGAGTTGCCCGTAATGAAAAGCGGGAAGGGGTCGATGGCGACTGCGATCTCTCCTTCAAGCGCCTTGTTCTGTCCGGTGGGTGTGATACGCGGGATGCGGTAGAAGATCGAATCCACGAATACCACATCGTTCCATTCCCCGTCGATCAGCTCCTGCTCCCTCAGGAAGAGATTGTAGTAGTAGAACGAACCCGTATCAAAAGGCGCAGCGTTGTCCGAGGGGTCCAGCCCGATATCCCCATCGCCATCGGTGAACGAGATGGTGAGTGAAGCTGAATCCCCGAAGAACTCGAACGATTTGAACGTGACCTTGGGTTCAACGGGGAACGCCTCGGTCTTCAAACAACCGCTTGCGGTGATACCGATCACCGCCATGACCAGGACTACTTTTGCCATGCTGCTGTTGCGACCGTCCATCGGATCAAAGGTAAGCAGGTCCCTTTCTCATGCCTACCGCTCCCGCACTCACCGATCACCGGCTATTGGAGCGGCCGTTCCAAGTGGATGGTCCTGAAGCATTCAACGCGCTGGCGCTGGATCTATTTCGGCTGCACGCCGCACATAACCCGGTGTACCGTGGATTCCTGCAAGGCCTAGGGGTGGACCCGAGCACCGTCGACCAGGTGGATCGCATACCCTTCCTCCCGATCGGCGTTTTTCGCAACCACCGCGTTCTGCTGGATGGGCTTGACCCCGGCTCCTTCTTCACCAGCAGCGGGACCACCGGCTCCGTTACAAGCCACCACCATGTTCCTTGGCCGGAGCTGTACGAGCGCTCCTTCATGACCTCGTTCAGGTCCGTGTACGGTGATCCTGCGGAATGGCGGATACTTGCCTTGCTGCCAGCCTACCTCGAACGCGAAGGCAGTTCGCTGGTGTACATGGCGCACAAGTTGATCGCATCCACGGGTGATCCGCTCAGTGACACCTACCTCTACAAGTATGCCGAACTGGCCGAAGTCCTCCGCCGCTCCGAGGCCGAGGGCCGGAAGACCCTATTGATCGGTGTGACCTTCGCACTGCTCGATCTCGCAGAGCAATTCCCTCGACCGTTACCCCATACGGTGATCATGGAGACCGGTGGAATGAAAGGCCGCAGGCCGGAGATCGTTCGCGAGGAATTGCACCGGATCCTGAAGGCCGCATTCGGCGTACCCCAGGTCCACAGCGAATATGGCATGACCGAACTGCTGAGCCAGGCATGGTCGGTGGGCGATGGCATCTACCGCTGTCCGCCGTGGATGCAGGTGGTCGTGCGTGACGTGAACGACCCGTTCAACACCCTACCTGATGGACGCACTGGCGGATTGAACATCATCGATCTGGCGAACATCGCGAGTTGCCCGTTCATCGCCACGCAGGATCTCGGGCGGAAGTATGCCGACGGATCGTTCGAAGTGCTGGGCCGTTTCGACCACAGCGACGTGCGTGGTTGTAATCTGATGGTGGAGTAGCTTCGGTGCTCGATGAAAGAACTCACACGCACAGCACTGTTCAGGAGGATTCTCCTTGTAGCGATCGCTGTTCTTTGGCTGATTTCTATCCGAGCTCAAGTGTTGAAGCCGGCGAGCGAGATCCGGTCCGAGCCGCTTTCGATGAGGAGGCTCGAAAAACCACTGCTCTGCCAGGTGTACGTCGAGGACACAGCAGCTTCAGTGCTTGACACCCTGACCTACCAGGTCCCTCGCGTACTTAGGGTAAGAATGCCTGCGCGTGGATGCCGCGAACGCATGTTCAAGCCTGCGAATACTGAGATACTGATCCAAAGAGCGACAGGGCAATCGGTCGGGTATGCGATCCCTATTGGAGAGCTGACGGGGCTCAAGATCGATCGTTCGCGTCTTAGCGACTGGGACGAGACCCGCTTGTCACGTTCAGCTTGGCGACCTCGTCGACGCTTGTTCAGCAGAACTTGGGAGTTCCCGTTGGGATGCACATACCGATCCAGTTGCATGGATAGAACCATGGTTCTCGTTTTAGACCCCGGCGAGTACACGGTGACCTTCCGATGCCGGAATCGTTTCGAGGACGCACCCATCGATATGGGAAGTACACGACTGATAGTCTCAGAGACGCACTAGGCCGACCAACTTCATACCGCCTTTACCAAGAAGTAGTTCTTCTTCCCGCGTTGCAGCAGAATGAATTTTCCGCTCAGCAGGTCGTCCGTCTTCACAACGCGATCGTCACCGACCTTGGCCTTGTTCACGGCGATACTTCCCTCCTTCAATGCTCGTTTGGCCTCTCCCCTCGACGACAGAAAAGCCGTTGTATCCGAGAGAAGATCGGCGATGGGTATACCGGCGGCCAATGAGGAATGCGGCACATCCGCCTGTGGTACACCATCGAACACATCCAGCCACTGCTTCTCACTGAGCGCACCCAATACCTCCGCGGTCCCTTGTCCAAAAAGGATACCGGTGGCTTGCAGCGCCGCTTCAAGTTCGGCCTTCCCGTGGGTTCGCTCGGTGATATCGGCCGCCAGTTTCTTCTGTAAGGACCGTTGGTGCGGCGCGGCCTTGTGTTCTGCGATCACCGCATCCACTTCATCCTTGGACAACGTGGTGAAGATGTGGATGAAGCGCGCGGCATCGTCATCGCTGGTGTTCAACCAGAACTGGTAGAACTTGTACGGCGAAGTGCGCTCCGCATCCAGCCAGATGTTCCCGCCTTCGCTCTTGCCGAACTTGGTCCCATCGGCTTTCGTGAGCAACGGAGTGGTCACCGCATAGGCCTCTCCATCGTGCATCCGACGGATCAACTCGGTACCTGTCGTGATGTTGCCCCACTGGTCACTGCCGCCCATCTGCAGGCTGCAACCCTTGTTCCTGTTGAGCCACACGAAATCGTAGCCCTGCACCAGTTGGTAACTGAACTCCGTGAAGCTGAGGCCGCTTTCCAATCGGTTCTTCACGCTGTCCTTCGCCATCATGTAGTTGACGGTGATGTGCTTGCCAACTTCGCGGATGAAGCGCAAGAAGCTCATGTCCTTGAACCAGTCGTAATTGTTGACGAGTTCTGCGGGGTTCTTGGGGTCGTTGAAATCCAGGAAGCGCTCCAACTGGGCCTTGATGCAGGCTTGATTGTGACGCAGGGCGTCCTCATCCAACAAGTTGCGTTCGGCTTTCTTGCCGCTGGGATCGCCCACCATGCCCGTGGCACCACCGACCAACGCGATGGGGCGATGACCGCTGCGCTGGAAGTGCACGAGCATCATGATCTGGACCAGGTTGCCGACGTGCAACGAATCCGCTGTAGGGTCGAAGCCGATATAGCCGTTCCGCATACCGGAGTTGAGATGTTCTTCCACTCCTGGCATGCTGTCCTGTAGCAGGCCGCGCCAGCGCAATTCCGCGATGAAACCGTTCACCATGTCCCTGTGGTCGTGGCAAGGGGCCACGATATGTTCGCCCGTTGAAAGGCGGCCAAAGATAACCGGGACGATCGCGGGCGCGGCTACCTTGCACCGCAGCAGTAAATGCCGATGGAGAAGAAGATGGACCTGGTCACCGGCGCAACCGGGATCGTCGGTTCCCACGTCCTGGTGGAGCTTGCATCGCGCGGCCCGGTGCGTGCGATCCACCGTAAGGAAAGTGACCGGTCGATCGTGGAGAAGGTGTTCCGGCATTACCGGCCGGACGCCGATGCCTTGCTGGAGAAGATCGTATGGATCGAAGCGGACCTTCTGGATGTGGATGCGCTCAACGAAGCGATGGTCGGCGTACGGCACGTCTTCCACGCTGCGGCCGTGGTTTCGTTCGATCCGCGGAACGCGAACGCCATGCAACGTGCGAACGTAGGGGGAACAGCGAACGTTGTGAACGCAGCACTTGCCCAAGGTGTGCAACGCCTCTGCCATGTCAGTTCCACCGCGGCCATCGGTCATGCACCTGCCGGCATCCTCCGTGATGAGGACATTCCGTGGGACGCGGACAAGAAGACATCGGCCTATGCCATCGGGAAATACGAGGCGGAGCTCGAAGTGCAGCGCGGGATCGCCGAAGGGCTCGATGCCGTGATCGTGAATCCGTGCATTGTGATCGGGCCCGGGGTTTCCGGCCGGAGTTCGATGACCTTGGTGGAACGCGTTCGAAAAGGCACGCGCTTCTATCCGCCGGGGTCCAATGCGGTGGTCGACGCCCGCGATGTAGCGGAGTGCATGCTGGAGCTGATGGAACGCGGCGGTTCGGGCGAGCGCTACCTCCTGGTGGGAGAGAACCTCTCCTACCATACCATGTTCGATCGACTATCCCGTGCATTCGGACGACCTGGCCCGAGCATCCCCCTGCGACCATGGATGCTTGAACTCGGCTGGCGCATGGAGCGGGTGCGAGCGGTCCTGACCGGCTCGAAACCGTTCATCACGGAGGCGACAGCGCACAGTTCGGTCATACAACGGAGCTACAGCGCGGCCAAGGTGCAGGCCTTGCTGGGTCACCGGTTCCGCACAATGGAAGACGCCGCGTTGAACATGGCGCTCTTCCTGGGGAAGAAAAAGGCTCAGTGAGGTTGCTCGTCCTTCCGGCGGCTCAACTCCGCGAAGATCTCCTCGTAGATCGCCTTCATCTCCACAGGGTGTCCGCTGTAATAAGTGAAGGACTTCTGGAACTGCTCCTTCGTGGTGCCTTGGGCCTTGAACATTTCGGCGTAGTACTCCTCCCCCGGGATGCCCGCTGCATGGGAAACGACCAATTCGTGGTTCATGCGCGCTTCGATCAACTGCGCCTCCAGCAACGCCTGCTTGAAATGTTCACGGTCCAACAGCCCTTCGGGTACCGCATCCCGATCCGAAGAGCACGCAGAAAGCAGTGCCAGGAGAACGAACGTGGAGAGTTTCCTCATCGGTCGAAGAGCAATCGTTCGCCGCGGACATCGCCGTTCACACGACCATCGGCAAATACGCTTCTTCCGTTGACCCAGGTATGCATCACCCTGGAAGAAAAACGCTGGCCCTCGAATGGCGACCATCCGCATTTATAGAGCAGGTTACTGCGGTCGACCGTCCACGAAGCGCCACGATCGATAAGGACGAGATCGGCATGGTAGCCTTCGCGGATATAACCTCGCCGGTCAACGGCGAACATCCTGGCCGGTGCATGGCAAAGCTTTTCGACCACCTGCGCCAACGTGAGAACGCCTTCGCGTTCCAACTCCAGCATGGCGACCAGCGAATGCTGGACAAGTGGACCACCGGAAGGACACTTCGCGTACGGCAGGGACTTCTCTTCCAGCGTATGCGGGGCATGATCGGTAGCGATGACATCGATGCGACCATCGATCACCCCCTGCCTGATCGCAGCACGATCATCGGTGGACTTGACGGCCGGGTTCCATTTCAGCAATGGTCCTCTCCGTGGATAGTCCGCATCCGTGAACCAGAGGTGATGCACACAAGCCTCGGCCGTGATGCGCTTGCCCTCCAATGGACCTGCATCGAACAATGGGACTTCCTGCGCAGTACTGATGTGCAGGACGTGCAGCCGTGTACCATGCTCCTTGGCGAGGGCAACAGCGCTGCTGCTGCTCTTGAAACACGCCTCCGCGCTACGGATGCGCGGGTGCTCCTCGATCGGGATGGCATCGCCCCACCGCGCGACGACGACCTCCATGTTCCTGCGGATCGTGGACTCGTCCTCAGCATGGATGGCGAGCAACATGTGCGCCTGGCGGAACAAGCGGTCCAATGTGCCTGGGTCATCCACCAGCATATTGCCGGTGCTTGAACCGAGGAAGGCCTTCAAACCGCAGACCGTGGACGGGTCGGTGCGCATCACTTCATCCAGGTTGTCGTTGCTCACTCCCATGTAGAAGGAGTAGTTCACCCGCGAGAGCTTCGCACCGAGGGCATATTTCGCAGCGAGCAGTTCCTGGGTCAGGGTCTGCGGCTGGGTGTTCGGCATTTCCATGAAGCTGGTGATGCCACCCGCCGCTGCCGCCGCAGAAGCGGAAGCGATATCATCCTTGTGCGTCAGGCCCGGTTCGCGGAAATGGACCTGATCGTCGATCACTCCGGGCAGCAAGAGGTTCTCCCGCGCATCAAGTTCCTGCACACCCCGCGCACTGCCGATACCTTCCGTCGCAATGCGTTCAATGATCCCCGTTCGCACCAGGACATCGGCCATGAAAGTTCGGCCGTCGTCGGCTACAAGCGCATTTCGGATCAGCCAACTGTTCATGGTCGGCGGATCCGCGCACGCATTTGCAGCACACCGATGAAGGCCTCCTTGAAGATGCTCGAGTTCATCTTGCTCTTGCCTTTCAACCGGTCCACGAAGGTGATCGGCACTTCAGCGATCCTGAAACCGGCGAGCCGGACCCGGTACTTCATCTCGATCTGGAACGCGTAGCCGATGAACTTGATCTCGTCCAGTGGCAACGCCTCCAGAACGGCGCGCTTGTAGCACACGAATCCCGCCGTCGTGTCGCGCACACCAAGCCACAACACGGTGCGCACGTAGAGCGAGGCGGTGAAGCTCATCAAGATCCGGTCCCACGACCAATCCTTCACATGTCCTCCCTTCACGTATCGCGACCCAACGCTCATGTCCGCACCGCCATCCGCACACGCGGCATGGAGCCGGAGAAGATCATCCGGGCTGTGCGAGAAATCGGCGTCCATCTCGAAGATGTATCCATAGCCATTGGCAATGGCCCATTTGAACCCGGCGATGTAAGCGGTGCCGAGTCCAAGCTTACCCGATCGCTGCAGCAGATGAACGCGACCGCTGTGCTCGGCCTGCATGCCTTGGACGATGGCCGCTGTTCCGTCAGGTGAGTTATCGTCGACGACGAGCACATCGAATGCGGGGGACAGTCGAAGCACATGCTCCAGGATATCCCGGATGTTCTCCTTCTCGTCGTAAGTCGGGATGATGACGAGTCGCTCGTGCAAGGGCCGGAAATTCAGGTCCCAAAGATAGACCGCTCCGGAACAGCGATCAGCGTAGCAATGTCACATGACCAACACGCTCGATGCGTGCGCTGGTGTGCGCATCCTTGGCACGTAGTTTCCAGACGTAAACTCCGATGGGAACCTCCGAGCCATCGCTGAAATTCCCGTTCCATTCGGCCGTTGGATCATCGGTGCTGTAAAGTGGCTGGCCCCAACGGTCGAAGATGTCGAAATGGTAGTACCGCGGGTCGATGCCCGATACGACCGCTTTGAAGCCGTCGTTGAACCCGCTGCCGTCCGGGGTGAACGTATTGGGCACATAGACGGCAAATCCGTCCTCGATGGTAACGGTCCGACAGATGGTGTCGGTACAAATCTCTGCCGCTGCGGCCACAAGACAAACCGTGTATTCCGCTCCAAGGTCACGCGGGAACGTATGAGCCGTATTGACATCCGTGGAGGTCGCAAGCCCGGCAATGTCCCACGCGAACTGCGTTGCCCCTGTGGAGGTGTTGTTGAACTGGACGGACGGATCGAGGGTATTGAGCACCTCAGGCAGGAAATAGAAATCCGCTACCGGTTGCTCGTGTACGGTGACCAGGTCCATGACCCGTACGGTGTCGGCGCCACACCCATTGCCCGCATCGACCACCAGCGTAGCACCATACGTACCGGCTTCCTCGAGGATGCGAGAGACCGGGGCACAATCCTCCACCACCTCTCCGTTCCAGAGGATCCACGTGCAGGAACCGCTCCCTTCGTAGGTGTTGGACAAGGTCACTTCGGTCGGTGTACATCCTTCGTTGCCTGTGACATCGATGTGGGCGACCGGCACGGGGATGACCTCCACCACAGCTTCGGCCGTTGCCACTGGGCACGGAGCGGTGGCTTGTACGCTGTATGTGTATGTCCCCGGAGCATCCTGCCCCACGGTGAACAAGCCGTTGAACGCAAGACCGTCCGGTCCGATCCACGTCCCGAGCGGCGATGGCGCCCCGTTCAAAACGTCGAGGAGCGCGGCCGTGGTGTCGTTGTTCCCGCAAATTGTCAGCGAACCATCGGAGCCGGCCATGGCCGCCGGACTGATCTGGACAATGACAGCGGCCTCGTCACTTCCGCAGGGTGCGATACCGGCGACCGTATACGTGTACGTGCCGACTTCACAAGTCGCGGGTTCGATCATCGAGGGCACGGGGTTGCCGGAAGGACTTGTCCATGTCCCGTTCGGCTGTGGCGCCCCTCCAAGAAGGGAGGTCAAAGCCACGGGAGAGTTATCCGAGCAGAGGTGTGCCGAGCCATCGCTACCCGCATCGGGCACTGGTGCTACGATCACCGTTACGGTGGCGGAAGCATCGACACATGGCGTTGTGCCCACGACCGTGTACGTGTACAGGCCGGATGGATCGGCAGCCGGATCGAGGACGGTCCCGTGCGGTGAACCATCCGGCGCGGTCCACACTCCACCGGCATCCAATGTTCCGTTCAATCCATCGAACAAGGAGCTCGTCGGGGATGAAGCACAAACAGTCAGGTTCCCACTTGTGCCTGCCTGGGGTGCGATATGCACTGTGACAGAAGCGGTCGCTTGATCCTGAGGACAGTTCGCATTCGCCGGTATGATGTACGTGAAAATGCCGCCGTCCGAAAATGTTGGGTCGAACAACGATGATACGACGGTTCCACTGCCATCGATCCAGCTCCCTCCAGCATCCGGTGTGCCGTTGAGCACGGTTGAAAGGTCGATGGCAGCGGATGAAGAACACAGGGCGATGATACCGTCAGCGCCTGCATCCGGCCCGGCCTCGATCGTCACGGTCACTGTTGCGGATGTCGTCGCACAAGCTGCCCCTGTGATCGAGTAGGTGTATGCTCCCGACGGCTCGGAACCTGGATCGAAGGTCCCATCATCAACTCCGGATGGACCGGACCATACTCCTCCGGACCCGCCACCGACAAGGTCCAAGAGTTCCACCGGTGTCGATCCTGCGCAAACCGTCAATGCCGCGTCTGAACCCGCATAACCTGCCACTTCAACAGAGACTTGGATCGAGGCACTTGCCGCAGTGCATGGCGCGCTGGCGGAAACCACATATGTATAGGTCCCCCCCGACATCGTCGCGGGATCGAACTGCCCACCGACCACCGCGCTGGGACCACTCCAGGTCCCGCCAGCATCCGCACCAGCACCCAGTTCGGCGAACAGGTCCGCGGCCGGACTGTTTTCACATAGTGTCAACGTTCCATCATCACCAGCGTCCGGTGTGCCGGTCTCGTTCACCGTTACCGTGGCGGTTGCATTTGTACATGGCGCTGTACCCGTGACCGTGTAGGTGTAGACACCGGCGGTCATAGTGGCGGGATCATAGTTGCCACCCACTACAGCGCTCGGGCCGCTCCACGCGCCGCCGGCCTGTGGCGTTCCACCCAGACCGCTCACAAGAGCAACGGGACCACCGGCATCACAGACCGTCAGCGTGCCGTTCGTGCCTGCATTCGCTGCATTGTTCTCCGTGACCGTCACCGTCGCTGCATCACCCGAACAAGGGGCCGTTGCTGCTAGCGTGTAGGTGTATGCACCAGCGATCATCGTCGCGGGATCATAGCTGTTGCCGACCACCGCGCTGGGACCACTCCAGGTCCCGCCAGCATCGGCACCAGCACCCAGTTCGGCGAACAGGTCCGCGGCCGGACTGTTTTCACATAGTGTCAACGTTCCATCATCACCAGCGTCCGGTGTGCCGGTCTCGTTCACCGTAACCGTGGCGGTTGCATTTGTACATGGCGCTGTGCCCGTGACCGTGTAGGTGTAGACACCGGCGGTCATAGTGGCGGGATCATAGTTGCCACCGACTACAGCGCTCGGGCCGCTCCACGTACCGCCCGGTTGTGGCGTTCCACCCAGACTACCCACAAGAGCAACGGGACCACCGGCATCACAGACCGTCAGCGTGCCGTTCGTGCCTGCATTCGCTGCATTGTTCTCCGTGACCGTCACCGTCGCTGCATCACCCGAACAAGGGGCCGTTGCCGCTAGCGTGTAGGTGTATGCACCAGCGATCATCGTCGCGGGATCATAGCTGTTGCCGACCACCGCGCTGGGACCACTCCAGGTCCCGCCAGCATCGGCACCAGCACCCAGTTCAGCGAACAGATCGGCAGATGCGCCGTTGCTGCAAACGCTCAACGTTCCATCATCACCAGCATCCGGTGTGCCGGTCTCGTTCACCGTAACCGTGGCGGTTGCATTTGTACACGGCGCTGTACCCGTGACCGTGT
>DEQO01000049.1:12648-13618 GCA_002360495.1 Flavobacteriales bacterium UBA3364 | reverse complement strand
TCGCTGAAGATGCGCTGCACGTTCTGTTGGATGTCCGCCCCTGGCATTGCGAGGGCGAAAGTAGATAGCTCGGCGGGTGTTATGGCGGATACGATCGGCGACTTGTCACCGGAAAGTGAGCGGTTTTTCCTCAGTTATCCACCCGCTCCACCATGTTCACGCTGGGCAGGCGGCTCAGCTGTCGGACCATCGACTCCTACCTTCACCCCGATGGATATGGAACAAAAGCTCCTGGCCCTCTTGGCCGAGCACGAAAGCCTGGGCAATGGCAAGGCCCGCGAATTGTTAGGCTGGCAGGAGGCCACCTACGAGCGCATCAAAGACAGCCTCTTGGCCAAAGGACTGGTCGCGCTGGGGCGCGGGCGCGGTGGCAGCATCCGCCTTTCCTCACCACCCGGCGGTCCGCCGGGCTCCCGCCCGGCGCCACACACCGCCACGCGGGAGCGTGGCGGACCCGGAAAGAACGGCAGCCCCTTCGAGCAGACCTTCCGCCTCCTCGACGACATCCTCCGCAAAGAGGCCGGCTGCAGCAACGAGCTCGACTACACCGAGCAGACCAGCTGGATCCTCTTCCTGAAGTACCTCGACGACCTCGAGGCCACCAAGCAGATGGCCGCCGAGCTGGAGGGAAAAGCCTACACGCCCATCCTCAGCGCCGAATACCGCTGGCCGGTGTGGGCCTGCCCCAAGAACACCGAGGGCAAGATCGATCATCACACAGCCCTCAACGGCCCCGACCTGGTGGACTTCGTGGACCAGAAGCTCTTCCCCTACCTGCGCGGCTTCAAGCAGCGCGCCAGCGGGCCCAACACCATCGAGTACAAGATCGGCGAGATCTTCGGTGAGCTCACCAACAAGGTGAAGAGCGGTTACAACCTGCGCGAGATCCTGGAGGCCGTGGACGCCCTGCACTTCCAGACCAGCGAGGAGAAGCACGAGTTGAGCGAGCTGTACGAGGGCAAGATCCAGC
>DEQO01000049.1:0-12431 GCA_002360495.1 Flavobacteriales bacterium UBA3364 | reverse complement strand
AGCGCATGGGCAACGCCGGGCGCAACGGCGGCGAGTACTACACGCCGCGCCCCCTGATCCGCGCCATCGTGCAGGTGCTGGACCCGCGGATCGGCGAAACGGTGTACGACGGCGCCGCCGGCAGCGCGGGCTTTCTGTGTGAGGCCTTCGCCCACATGCAGGCCCAGGCCCGCAGCACCGCCGACCACCAGACCCTGCAGCAGCGCACCTTCTTCGCCAAGGAGAAGAAGGGCCTGGCCTACATCATCGGCATCATGAACATGATCCTGCACGGCATCGAGGCGCCCAACATCGTGCACACCAACACGCTGGCCGAGAACCTGCAGGACATCCAGCCCAAGGACCAGCGCGATGTGGTGCTGGCCAACCCGCCCTTCGGCGGCAAGGAGCGGCCGGAGGTGCAGCAGAACTTCCCCATCAAGACCGGCGAAACGGCCTTCCTCTTCCTGCAGCACTTCATCAAGAGCCTCAAGGCCGGTGGCCGGGCGGGCATCGTGATCAAGAACACATTCCTCAGCAATACCGATAACGCCAGCATCAGCCTGCGCCGCAAGCTGTTGGAGGAGTGCGACCTGCACACCATCCTGGATATGCCGCAGGGCACCTTCCAGGGCGCGGGTGTAAAGACCGTGGTGCTCTTCTTCGAGAAGGGCCGCCCCACGCGCCGCATTTGGTACTACCAGCTGGACCCCGGCCGCAGCCTGGGCAAGACCAACCCGCTGAACGAGGCCGACCTTGCCGACTTCGTACAACTGGCCAAGACCAAGGCGGATAGCGTGAACAGTTGGAACGTGGACGTGAGCGCGGTGAACACGGAGACCTACGACCTGAGCGTGAAGAACCCCAACCGGGTGGAGGAAGCGCCGCTGCGGGAGCCGAAGGCCATCCTGCAAGAGATGCGGGAGTTGGATGAGAAGACGAAGGAGCTGTTGGACAACATCATGGCGCTGCTATGAAGTCTGGATGGGTTGAAGGCAAGCTTGTCGACTTCGTTGAGGAGTTCATTGTGCCTCAGCGAGACAAGCCTAAAGTTTTCTCGGGAACCATTCCATGGTGTCGCATTGAAGACATCGAAGGGGTGTACTTATCAGAATCGAAATCCGGCAAGACAGTTACTGAGCAAGCTGTGAAGGAAATGCCGTTGCGAGTCTTTCCCAAAGACACAGTACTCGTCTCCTGTAGTGCTGATCTTGGAAGGTGTGCGATTGCTGCTCAACCGCTTGTTACTAACCAGACCTTCATTGGATTAGTACCAAAGCGCACCATCACGTCGCAGTACTTGTACTACCTCATGACGAGCCGTGCTGCGGAGTTGAATGATGCTGCCACTGGAGCAACGATCAAGTATCTCTCACAAGACAAGTTCAAGGCCCTGAAGGTTGCTGTGCCTTCCATTTCCGAGCAGCAACGGATCGTCACGAAGCTGGATGCGGCGTTCGGGGCGCTGCGTGAAGCCGAAGGGCACGTGGAGCGCAACCGCGCCAATGCCCGGGAGCTGTTCGAGAGCTACTTGAATGGGGTGTTTGAGGGGAAGGAGGGGTGGGAGGAGACGACCTTGGGTGAGATCGGGAAGGTTTGCATGTGCAAGAGGATCTTGAAGGAACAGACCACCTCTACAGGAGACATCCCATTTTACAAGATCGGCACCTTCGGCAAGGAGCCTGATGCTTACATCCCGAAGGAGATCTACGAGGAGTTCAAGAGGAAGTACTCCTTCCCAAAGATGGGAGACGTGCTGATCTCGGCGTCAGGCACGATCGGTCGGGGTGTAGTGTATGATGGCGAGCCTGCCTACTTCCAGGACTCCAACATCGTTTGGATCGACAACAACGAGGAGCAGGTGCTGAACGAGTACCTCTTCCAGTTCTACAAGGTCTGCGATTGGAGCCCGACCAAGGGAGCGACCATCTCCAGGCTATACAACGATGACCTGCGGAAGGTGAGGATTGCATTTCCATCCCTTCAGGAGCAGCGGAAGCTCGTAGCACAGATGGTAGAACTCGATGCACAGACACAGGCGCTCGAAGCCACCTACCAGCAGAAGCTGCGGGAGCTGGAGGGCTTGAAGAAGGGGTTGTTGGGGGCGGCGTTCAGGGGGGAGTTGTAACAATCCAAGAAAAGCAAATGTCAAATCGATTCTACCACGCTACGACAAGGGATTATTCGGAAGGACAAATCGTTGATGCAAGCGCATTCAGTATGACGGAGTATGTCCAGCGAAAGGGGGAAGATGGAATGGCTTGGGTTGATGATTTACTTGAAGCAGGTCGGCCGGATGAAAAGCCCAGTCGCAGAAACTGCTGCTACACATTTAAGTCGGCGTCGATGTGTATCGCGTTCTTAGGAAACAGGTTGGAAGGTGTCAAACTATATGAAGTGGAGTTGGATAATCCATACGGGTGTCCAATGTGCCTTGTTGGTGAAGTAGAGAAATCTGCAGGTAACCCTGCCGAGGGTCTTGTTGCGGAGTACTGGACACCATCGAAGGAGTGGAATCAACTCGAATACCTCGCGACGAAAATGACAATCATTAAAGAAGTGCGTATGCCACCAAAGTCTCACATCTCAGGCGCGCTTTCTCTCTATTTCGAGGATCAAGAGAAGGCAAAGAGGCTATATCGAGCAAAGTGAACGAAGCCGGGACCTTTAGTGAGCAACCATGAAGACGACTCACCCCTTCAACGTGCCTAACCTGCTGCCTGATGGCCAGCCCCTCTCATGAACCTCTCCCCACGCTTCGACCAAGCCCTTCACTACGCTGCCCTGATCCATGCCGGACAGCTGCGCAAGGAAACAGAGATCCCCTACCTCGCGCATCTGCTGGGCGTGGCCAGCATCGCGTTGGAATATGGCGCGAACGAGGAAGAAGCGATCGGCGCGCTGCTGCACGACGCGGGCGAGGATGCCGGTGGCGATGGGCGCATCCTGGACATCCGCCACCGCTTCGGCGATGCCGTGGCCGACATCGTGCAGGGCTGTACCGATGCAGTGACCATGCCCAAGCCGCCTTGGAAGGCGCGCAAGGAGGCATACATCGCGCACATCGGAGATGCCTCGCGCTCGGTGCGCCTGGTGTCCACATCCGACAAGCTGCACAACGCCCGCGCCATCCTCCGTGACTATCGCCGCATCGGCGAAGCCCTGTGGTCTCGTTTCAACGGCGGCAAGGAGGGCACCCTCTGGTACTACCGCTCCCTTGCTAATGCCTTCCGGAAGGCCGAGCCGAACGAACTGAACGAGGAACTGGACCGCGTGGTGACCGAATTGGAGCAAATTGCAGCAAGAGCCTGAACTCAGATGGCGACCGAGCAAATCACGGGTGGGACTTTCAGGTCATCCGCTGCCTTTGGGAAGCGCATCGAGTTCTATGTGGTGGGCCGTATGCTGAAGGAGGGACTTGATGTGTACCTACCCTTGGTGGATGACAACGCCATCGATGCCGTAGTGAAGCGTCCGGATGGCACTTTCGTGGAAGTGCAGATCAAGGCCCGTTCGTCATCAGTCAGCTTTGGAAGCGCCGCTCAGTTCGCAGCCATTACCCACGACCATCGCTCAAACTACTGGTTCGTGTTCTACTCAGACCGCTTGGACAAGACCTGGATCATGTCGTCCAAGGAATTTGTTAAGCACTCGGTGCGCAACAAGACGGGCAAGAACACCGGTAAACGTTCGATCTGGTTCAATGGGACGAGCAGGGCCAAGCGTAAGGAGTACGTGAAGAAGCAATTCGAGAAGTTCGTGGCCATTGATTTCAGCCGCATACTGACCGAACACCCGGACGCATGAACGAAGCCGAGACCCGCGCCGAACTGATCGACCCCGCCCTGCGCGAAGCAGGCTGGGGCGTGGTGGAGGGCACGCGCATCCGCCGGGAGTACCACATCACGCTGGGGCGGCTGCAAGGCGCTGCTGGCAAGCGCAACACCCCGGACATCGCCGACTACATACTCGAGTACAAAGGGCGCATGTTGGCCACCTTGGAGGCGAAGCGCAAGGGCGCGGGCGTCACACTTGGCGTAGGGCAAGCCAAGAAGTACGCGGACAAGTTGAAGACGCGCTTCGCCTTCAGCAGCGATGGCACCGGGCAGTACCAAGTGGACATGCTCACGGGCCGCGAAGGGCATATTGAGCGCTGGCCAACGCCGCAGGAATTGTGGCAGGTGCTGCATCCCGAACCGCCAGCCAAGGCAACTACCATAAACTGGCAGGAACGCTTCGGCGCAATTCCCTTCGAGGACAAGAGCGGCACTTGGAAACCGCGCTATTACCAGGACCTCGCCATCCAGCGCGTGCTCGATGCCATCGCCACGGAGAAGCAACGCATCCTGCTTACCCTAGCTACCGGTACGGGTAAAACGGCCATCGCCTTCCAGATAGCGTGGAAGCTCTTCCATGCGCGTTGGAACAGCCGGCGCGACGGAGAGCGCCGCCCGCGCATACTCTTCCTCGCCGACCGCAACATCCTCGCGGACCAAGCCTACAACTCCTTCAGTGCGTTCCCGGAAGATGCACTGGTGCGCATCGACCCGGCGAGCATTCGCAAGAAGGGCAAGGTGCCCACCAACGGCAGTGTCTTCTTCACCATCTTCCAAACCTTCATGTCGGGCGCTGGCGACACGCCGAACTTCGGCGAGTACCCGCCCGACTTCTTCGACCTCATCATCATCGACGAGTGCCACCGGGGCGGGGCCAACGACGAGAGCACCTGGCGCGCGATACTCGAGTACTTCAGGCCCGCCACGCAGCTCGGGCTCACCGCCACGCCCAAGCGCGATGTGAACGCCGACACCTACCGCTACTTCGGCGACCCGGTCTACACCTATTCCCTCAAGGAGGGCATCAACGACGGTTTCCTCACTCCCTTCAAGGTGCGGCAGTACCGCAGCAACCTGGACCAGTACATCTTCATGGGCGATGACAAGGTGCTTGAGGGCCAGGTGGAGCTGGGTCAACACTTCGCGGAGGATGAGTTCAACGTCACCGTCGAGATCGAAGCACGCGAACGTTTCCGCGTGCTGCAATTCCTCAGCGCCATCGACCCGCGCGAGAAGACCTTGGTGTTCTGCCAGAACCAAGGCCACGCCGCGCTCATCCGTGATCTGATCAATCAAGAGAAGACGATCAAGGACCCCAACTACTGCCACCGCGTTACCGCAGACGATGGCGATGTGGGCGAGCAGCACCTACGCGATTTCCAGGACAACGAGCGGAGCATCCCCACCATCCTCACCACCAGCCAGAAGCTGAGCACGGGGGTGGATGCGCGCAACGTGCGGCACATCGTGCTCTTCCGCCGCATCAAGAGCATGGTGGAGTTCAAGCAGATCATCGGCCGCGGCACGCGCCTCTACGATGGCAAGGACTACTTCACCATCCACGACTTCACGCGCAGTCACGAACTCTTCCACGATCCCGGTTGGGATGGGGAGGAGATCGATCCGGCAGAGCCTGTGGAGAACAAGCCCAAGGAACCGCGCGGCGAACCTGCGCCCAAGCCAACACCGGAGCCACCAGAAGAAGCCAAGCCGAAGCTGCGCATCAAGCTCGCCGATGGCAAGGAGCGCCTGCTAAGCGGCACCGTGCACACCAGCTTCTGGAGCGCCGATGGCAGGCCCATCGGCGCCGAGGAGTTCATCCGCCAGTTGTTCGGCGAGCTGCCGCGTCTCTTCGCCGACGAAGAGCAATTGCGCACGCTCTGGAGCCTGCCCGATACCCGCAAGAAGCTGCTGGACGAGTTGGCCGAGAAGGGCTTCCCGCTACCGCAACTTCAAGAGTTGCAGAAGATCATCGACGCGCAGAACAGCGACCTCTACGATGTCCTCGCGTACATCGCCTACAACACGCCTACGCAGGAGCGTTCGACCCGCGCGGAGCAGGCGCGCGCTCATTTCGCTGTATACAACGACCAGCAGCGGGCCTTCCTCGATTTCGTGCTGCAGCAATATGTACTGACTGGAGTGGAGGAACTTCAACCCGAAAAGCTGCCCGTGATCCTGCAACTGAAATACAAGTCACTGCCCGATGCCACCAAGGAACTCGGTGACGTTTCGCGGATACGCGAGACCTTCGTTGGGTTCCAACGGTGGTTGTATGGAGTCTGAACCTCCGCAGGCTCTTCGTTTCGAGACCCTGCGCTCAACACAATACTCCGTCGGCCCACTATCCACCACCCCTTCCACCGTCGTTTGCACGTTGGCGGGCACAAGGGAAAGGAAGTCCAGCCCGGTGCTGCGTTTCGATGGCATCCACACTCGTGCGGTAGTTGCCCCAAGGCAGCGCTTTAGTGCCCTACGCCTTGCGCGTATCCAAGGCGATCGCGCGGGCGGCGCACGGCCGGACCGGCCATGACCGGACCAGGTATCGAAGTACCGCCTTTTTCTCCTCGGGGAAGAACGTAGCGTGCATCGCACTACTCGTCAAGCACCAACCAGCACGTGTTCGCCACACACCGCTGAACGCGTGGGTGGGCTAGCGCACACCAGCATCCTCAACGCACCGGAAGCCCATGTGGTCCATGCCCGGATCCGCTGCGCTGCCTAGTCCGGCGCTGGGGCGGTACGGAGTGTGAAGGTCGCTGCCCGGTATCGCAGGCGTTGACCGGAACGAGCAGGGGCGAGCGCCGGAAGGGGACACGTGCATATTGCGAAAGTCGTCGGGTGCGGCAGAGCAGTGTGCGGCGCAGGGTATACAACGAAGCCGAACTCCATCGACCTTAGCACCGATGCAGTTCCACTCGTTCTCCCTCGCTCTACCGGGCATGCTATTGCTGGCTCAGCACAGCAGTGCGCAGGACAACCAGTACTGGACACAGCAGCAAGGCGCGCGTGCAACCTTGATGGGCGGCGCGGCCACGGCAAGCAGCGACGACCAGAGCACGTTCTTCTACAACCCGGCGGGGACGCGACATGTGAAGAGCGCGGGCATCACGGCCAGTGGCAGTTTCGTCTACCAGCAATGGTACAAGGTGAAGGACATGCAGGGCCTGGGCTTCACGGCCAGCGACCAGCAAGCCGACGTGGCCCCGCGCCTGCTAGCGGGGTCCTTCGATCCGGAGCGGGGCGGGCGGTGGCGCATCAGCTTCGGCTACGTAAGCGATCTGTACAGCCGGTTCGAGGTGGACCAGGCGGCCAGCTATCGGCTGGAGCGTGACGCTGCGGAACCGGGCACGGAGCTCACCACCAGCTTGCTCAACATCATCACCACCTCGCGCCATGATCTGGTCGGCCTCGGTGCGTGCTATTCGCTAGGCCCGAAAAGCTCGGTGGGGTTGTCGCTCTTCGGCACGTCCTTCACACAGCGCTACCTGCGCACGGTGGACCTGGGCCGCTACGGCGATCCGGCGTTGAACGACACGGTGCCCACACTGGCAGGCTACATCAGCACGGAACGCGGCGACATCTACAACTTCGGTTTCCTCGCGAAACTGGGCTACCTGCACAGCAGCGAACGCACGAAATGGGGTTTCGCGCTCACGCTGCCACGCCTCTCCACCGCCTTCTTCACCGGCACGATGTACAGGGCCAGCACCACCACCCGCCCGGATGGGTCGGTGGAGAAGCATCTCCTCAGCGGTGAGGAGCTGGCCACGCGGTTCAACACGCCGTTGATGCTGGATGCCGGTGTGGAAACGCACCTTGGCACGGCGGTATGGGCATTGCGCGTGGGCTATTGCACACGCGTTGCGGCGTACGACCGCATGATCCTGCACGCGAAGGAGGACCTCACCCTGGGGGCCTTACCCCCGGCGGATGGCACGTTGCGCCGTGTGCGCAGCGCCAGTATTCCCATCGTGAACGTGGCCATGGGTGCGCAGTTCCGCCTCTCGAACGTGGCCGACCTGCTGGCCGGTGTGCGCACGGACTTCAACCACCTGGACCGCTCCGTACTGGATCCGGCCACGGACATCGCTGGCACCTTCAGCTACTGGGACCTGTACCATTTGAGCTGCGGGGTGGCCTTGCACAGCGAACGCGTGAAACTCACCACCGGCCTGGTCTATTCGGTCGGGCGCGATACCGGCACGCCGGAGGACTTCCGGTTGGCGGGCGATTTCCTCTCCGCTGCCGGGGATGTGCCTTTTCGCACGACGTACAACCAACTGGGACTGACCTTCGGTTTCAGCTACTTCGTATTGGGCAATTCGGACCCTGCACCGCAAACGCCGTGAGGTGGTGCTTCAGGGGCGGGATCCGAGGATCCTTCGTTGGCCAGGGCTCAGCGCCGACCGCCACCGCCCCGACCACCGCCACCGCTCATGCGACCGCCGCCGCCGCCGCCATAACCACCGCCGCCACGGCCGCCGCTGTAACCTCCACTGCGCTGCTGGTAGTTGTTCGCGTTCTGCTGCCCGCGCTGGCGGTTCTGCATATCGCGGTTCAACTGCTGGTTCGTGGAGGGCGACATGGTCTGATCCCTGCGCGGACCACCTGTGGACGGTTGTGTGGAGGGCTTGGCCGGCTGTGTACCCACAGCGCCCGTGGACGGCTTCGCGGGTTTGGCGTCCTGCCATTTGCCGTTGGCGCCCTGTTGCTGGAAACCGCCCTTGCCGTTGTCGCGGTACACGTTACCCTGCTTGTCCGTGAGCACGTTGTTGTTGCCGGGCTTGCTGGGTTGCGTGGAAGGCCGGTTGCCCGCCCCACCCTGTCCGGGTTTGGAGGGTTGTGTTGAAGGTCGGTTCCCCCCCGCTCCCCCGCCCTGGCCCGGTTTCGCGATGGGCTGCGACGGTTTGACGCCGTCCCTCCTACCTCCGCCTCCGCGATCACCGTAAAAATTGTTGCTGTTGTCGATGTTGATCGTGTTGCCGCCGCCACGGTAACTGCCACCACGGTACCCGCCATGGTGTCCGTAGTAAGGTGGCCTGTACATGGGTGGGCCCCAATAGCCGCCGTAGCCGCCACCATAGAAGCTCATGCTGAAACAGCCCGTGCTGAAATGGAAGCCCATGCCCCAGCCCGTATAGGGATTGTAGTGCATGCTGAACCCGTAGGTGACCGGCCGTGGGTAGTACATGGCCCCGTACCATGGGTAGTAGTAGTAGCCGGTGCCGTACACCACTGTGGGGCCGTACACATAGCACCCGGTGTAGCCGGGCGTGTAGCCCACGTACACCACCTCCGGCGTGCTGTCGTACACGTACACGTATTTCACGTTGTAGCTCGGGCTGCTGGGCGGGATATCCTGCACTTCCTTGGGCACCTCCGCGCATACTTTCCAAGGGCCGGTGGCCACGTCGCTTTCGTACCATACCGCACTCTCGCAAGCGTAGTAGCGTTCGCGGATGTAGAGCACCGTGGTGGAAGCGTTCTCCGCTTCGTAGATCGCCGTGCCCTCGATCAATTTCCACTTCGGATCACCGTCGTAGGTGATCGTTTTCGTGGTGCTGTTGCGATCCACTTTCGCGGTCTGCGGGATCTGTGCGTCCAACACAGCCTCCTTCGCCGCTTGTGTACCGGGTACGCTGGCCAGTACACCACCCTTCTCACTGTCCTCGGGGATCTTCGCGAAATCATCCGGAAGACGATCCCCGGGTACATAGGTCCACGGTCCTTTTTCCAGGTTCGGGGCCAGGTACCACCGGCCGCTCACCACGATGAAATACTGCTGGCTGGCGATGTCCATGAAGATGTCCTCATCGCTATTGGTCACAAATAGCAACTGTGTACCCTGGATCGGCTTCAGATCCGCAAGACCCTTGGTCTGTACCAGTTCGGCAGGCTTGGTGCGCACGATGATCTTCGGGGCGATCACGTTTCCGTTCGCGTCCTTTTCCAAGGGCGTGGCACTGGTATCCTTCGGGGCGATCTCCTGCAATTGCTTGGGGACGTCCTTGGTGGTCTCCCAAGGTCCTTCGATAGCCTTGGCGCTGTACCAGACCTGCGATGTCCCGAGGTAGAAGGTCTGCTTGTCCTTGATCCGTGCGATGAAGAAAGGGGTATTCACCACGCGCTCGTATACGTCCTTCTCCATCGGCTGGAAGCGCGGCTCCCCATCGATGAAGACCAGCAAACTGGGTGTGTTCGCGTAGATGACCTCCGGCGCATCCATCTTGAGGTCCGGCGGGGCCTTTTGCTCTTCGCCTTCCAGTGAGGCGATCAGCCGGTCGATGGAGATGGGTTGCGTGTGTTTCGGGATCTCCGCCGAGAGGTAATCCTTCCATTGCCGCACCCGGCTTGTATCCGTCATGTCGGGGAAGCGCATGTCGGTGATCTTCAGTTCCGTGACGGTCCCCATACGGGTATCCCGGTCCACCTCCAGGAAGCCCTGCATCCAGATGGCACCGAAGATGGGGTCCTTGCCTTTCTGCGCACCGCTTACGGCGGCACGGGCGCTGAACCTTCCGTCGGCGTAGCTCTCGGGCTGCGGCTGGTATATGGTGACGGTACGGCCATCGCCGGGTTCGAGGATGATCGGCCACCGGTCCTGGGCCTGCAGACTGGCCGCAGCGCAGAACGAAAGAACGAGGACGAAGGAACGTGGCATGATGATCGATGTCATTTGTGGACCACAAATTTGAGCAACAGCCCCCGAACTTCGGTGGGTTGATCTACTTTCCAGCCATGAAGACGCTCCTTGCTCCCGCTCTATTGCTGCTCGCGCAACCGGTGTTGATGGCCCAGGACATCATGGGTTTCCTTGACTACCGCAACTATTTCTTCGTCTTCGACAAAGGCACGGTCACGGAACTGGAGCCCTTGCCCCCGCGGGGATTTGCGAGCGGCGGGAACTGCATGGTCTACGCTTCGAGCAACGGCGACCTGAAGATCTACAAGGACGGCGCGGTGAGCATCATCGACCAGAACATCGCCATGATCCCGACCATCACCGACCATTACATCGGCTTCACCACCGGTGGCCAGTTCAAGGTGTACGACGGGGAGAAGGTGGACGTACTGTGCGCCAACACCGGGGCTTCCGTGGTGGAGGACAGCGTGGCCGCGTTCTACGACAGCATGCAACGTACCTACAGCGTGCACTACAACGGCATCAGCACGCTGGCCGAGGACGGCTTGGTGGAGAACCCGGTACAGAAGTGGAGCGCCGGGGACAATACGATCGCCTGGGTGAGCAAGACCACGCACGAGTTCTATGTGTTCTACCACGGCGAGATCCTCACGCTGGCCTCGCTGGTCACGGACATCCCTTTCGTCGCTGGGCTTGATGTGGTGGCCTACCAGGATCCCTCGGACAAGGGGCTGAAGGCGTTCTACAAAGGCGAGGTGCTGGATGTGGACCCTTTCATGCCCGAGAAGATCACCATGGGCCGGGGTCTCTTCGCCTATGTGGACAAGTCGGGTGCGTTGAAGGTCTTCCAGGACGGCAAGACTTCGACTGCGCTGGATTTCACACCGGACGAGTACTTCGTGAAAGACAGTCTGGTGGTGATGAACGACAAGGGACAGTGCAAGATCTACCACAACGGCCGCACGGATGTCGTTGTGCCCTATTGGCCCACCCGCTGGGCGGCCAGCTGGGGCACCTTCGCCTACATGGACTCCAACGGTTCGCTCGACATCTGGCGCGATGGCACATCAACGGTAGCCCTGCTGCGCGAACCCGTCAAGGACATGGCTTTGGACCGCGGCCTGCTCAGCGTTGCCCTTACCAACAACAAGACCAAGTTGGTGTGGAAGGGGGAGGTGTATGAGCACTAGGCAAGCGTTTGGCGCGAACAAGAAAGCCCGGTCACAAGTGCCGGGCTTTCTTCATGCTCAGTTGCTCTAGCGCGTCACCTTCACAGCCTTCTTCACCATCGGCTGGCCATCCAGCAGAAGCGTTACGTAGTACATGCCGGGGGCGAGCGCGCTGGTGTCCCATGCGTACTGGTAATTGCCCGCTTGCATGGTGGCTTCCTGCAACACGTTCAGTTGCTTGCCATCGGCGCTGTTCGCGATCAGCTGCATGCGGCCGCCACGGTCCAGCGTGTAGTACACCGTTGGTGGTTCGCTGAAGGGGTTGGGTACGATACGCAGCTTGCGGTCGGCGTAGGGGCCATTGAGCAATTCATCCGTTCCGGTGCCGGAACCGGTATCCAGGGCACGGCCCGCATCGGGGTTGTTGCAGCAGGCGGCGAGCATGGATTCGAGTTGGTCCATGCGGGTGCGTTGCTCGGCAAGCGCTTCGCGCAAGCTTGCTAACTCGGCCACTTGCGCAGATCCTTGGACGTGCTGTCCCTGAACCGCACCTACCACGATCGGCAGGATGTCGAGTGGGCTCAAACCGAGATAGTCCACCGCATCGAATTCAACATTGCCGAGTGAGTCCAATTGCTCGGGTTGATGGACCGGGGTGGTTAGCTGAGGAAGAACTTCTTGGACTTCTTGTGAGATGAACCCGTAACGAACGCCTTCGGGAAGGCCCATTTGCGGAAACTCCTCATGCCGATAGGTGTAAGACTTTGGCCGCAACTGCATAAGGAGATCCGTGGAGTTCTG
>DEQO01000159.1 GCA_002360495.1 Flavobacteriales bacterium UBA3364 | reverse complement strand
TTGGCAAGGGTGGTCTTGCCTGCCCCGATCAGGCCCTCGATGGCGATGTAGGAATAGCCCGGATGGCTCATGAAGGCAGTTCGTTCAGCAGTTGCAGAGCTGTGCGGCCCAGGATCGGATGGCCCCATTGCGGCGCCACGTCGGCCAGGGGCGCGAGTGCGAACCGGCGCAGGTGCAGCCGTGGATGCGGCACGGTGAGACCGGGAAGATCGATGATCAACGCTCCTATCGCGAGGATGTCGATGTCGATATTGCGCGAAACCGGGCCACCTTGTCCGGGACGCTCCCGGCCCATGGCTCGTTCGATGGCCAGGCATTCCTCCATCGCGAGCCGTGGGTCCATGCCCGTACGCACAAGCAAGGCCCGGTTCAGGAACAACGTCGGTGCGGCGAAGCCCCATGGTTCCGTCCAATGGTCCCGACTACGCGCCCCGACCGTTCCAATACGTTCCGCTATGAGCACCTGTGCACGGTCCAATTCCCTGGCCGGGTCACCCACGTTCCCACCCAGCAACAGCACCATTTCAGTTCCCGCCATCGGCGCAAAGCTATCCGCGCGGGCCTCCCATCCGGGTGCGGGGCCGTTCATGTATTCCATCCCTACGGCCCTGATGTGTCCGTCTAGTTTCGACCCTGCAAACAAACCTCCCCATGAGACAATTCCTCAAGTTCATGCTCGCCTCCATGGTGGGCACCTTCCTGATCGGCGCTGTGCTGATCATGCTCTTCATCGGTTCCCTTGCTGCCTTGGGATCCAGCTTCGCCATGGAAGGCCAACCCACAAAGGTGAAGGATGGCACCATCCTCCATTTGCGCCTGGACCAGGAGTTCACCGACCGGGGAAGCAAAGACCAGTTCATGCTGAATTTCGGTCCGTTCCGCGATGCGAACAAGATCGGGCTGAACACCTTGCTGGCCACCCTGGACCATGCAAAGACCGATGACCACATCGAAGGGATCTTCCTTGACCTGACGGATATGCAGGCCGGCTTCGCCACGATGAAGGAGATCCACGGCAAGATCGCCCAGTTCAAGAAGGACAGTGGCAAGCCCGTGGTGGCCTACAGCGACACTTACTCGCAAGGCACCTATTATGTCGCCACCGCTGCGGATGCCATCTATCTGCAACCCAAGGGGGATCTGGCCTACCATGGCCTGCACAGCGAATACATGTTCTTCAAAGGTCTCTTCGAGAAGCTCGATATCGATGTCCAGTTCATCCGTGGCAGCAACAACAAGTTCAAGAGCTTCGGCGAAGTGTTCACCGAAGACCATATGAGCGATGCGAACCGCGAGCAGAACCGTGTGCTCATGAGCGGACTTTGGGAAGAACACCTCACCGCGGTGTCCGAGAGCCGCAAACTGGACAAGGCACGCCTGAACCTGATCGCTGATAGCCTGATGGTGCGCAATGCGGAGGCCGCACTGGAACTCGGCATGGTGGACGGCCTGAAGTACCGCGACGAGGTGCTCGACATCCTGCGTGAGAAGATGGGTATCGAGGCGGACAAGGAACTGGAACTGGCCGAACTGGGTACCTACGCGCGCTCCTTCACCCCGGACTACGAAAAGGGCGGTGAAAACAAGGGCAAGCTGGCCGTGATCTATGCCGAAGGGGGCATCGCTTCCGGCGAAAGCGAGGATGGAACGATCGGTAGTACCGACCTCTCCGCTGCGATCCGCGGGGCACGGGAGGACAGCACCATCAAAGCCATCGTATTGCGCGTGAACAGTCCCGGCGGAAGCGGCCTGGCCAGCGATGTGATCTGGCGCGAGGTGGACCTGGCGAAGAAGGTGAAACCCGTGGTGGTGAGCATGGGCGATGTGGCCGCTTCCGGTGGTTACTACATCAGCGCACCGGCGACGAAGATCTTCGCGGAGCCTTCGACCATCACCGGTTCGATCGGTGTGTTCGGCATCATCCCGAACATGCAGGGCTTCTTCAAGAACAAACTGGGCATCACGTTCGATGGTGAGAAGACGCACCAATACGCGGACATGATGACCGTGAGCCGCCCACTGACGGAGCACGAAAAGACGATCATCCAAGGCTACGTGGACGAGTTCTACACCGGATTCAAGGAGCGCGTTGCCGAAGGACGCAAGATGACCACAGCCCAAGTGGACAGCATCGGACAGGGCCGTGTCTGGACCGGTGTGGATGCCAAGCGCATCGGGCTGGTGGATGAATTGGGGGGCCTGGAGGATGCCATTGCCGCAGCGGCGAAAATGGCCGACCTCACCGACTATAAGCGCGTGGAACTTCCTGAGCAGAAGGACCTCCTTGAGCAGATCGTCGCCGACCTGAACGGACAGGCCCGCATGTGGGTGGCCACCGAGTTATTGGGCGAGGACATGCAGCTGTTGGACCAGTACCGCAAAGTGCGTGAAGCGAAGGAGCTGACGGGCATCCAGGCGCGAATGCCGTTCGACCTGGTGATCCACTGATCACGGACGGGCAGAAACCACAAAAGGCTCCGGTCTCCCGGAGCCTTTTGCTTGCCCTAACGATCGGTCCACTGACCAAAACCTGACCGTGGTACGGAGGCTGGGAAGGGAAGGTTACAGCGCCCCTATCCGACCGTTACGTGATAGCCGCTGTGGTTGCGCACGTTCAGCACGCGCCCATCCTCCCAGATCAGGTACTGGCCCTTGATGCCAAGCAAACGGCCGCTCACCTCGGGGGTCTTGTCCAACTGGACGCTGGTCACCTTGGGCGGATAGGCGAGCACCGGATAGTGGATATCCATCGGCTCTTCCGCAGGAAGCAGATACTGCTGGAGGTCGTCCCGCAGGGCATTGCGTGCGACGGAACGCGCTTCGCGCAGGGCCATGTGGTCCGGTGGCACCAACTTGAGCATGGCGCGCCAATTGGTGCGGTCGGCAAAAAGACGTTTCAGGTCCACTTCGATCAACCCCGCCAACTGCCGGTACGGGACGCGCGCAAGGATCAACGCGGAAACGGCCCCCTGATCGATCCACCGCACCGGCACTTGTGTGGCCCGTGTGACCCCCACTTTGACCCCACCGGTGTAGCTGAGGTAGACGGCATGCTCGGTAAAGTGGTGATCGCGCTCCCAATCCGGATCGCGGCCTTCTCCCAAGTGCGCACGGCAGAGTTCGGGGCGCACGATGCACTCCGCCGCCTCGGGCGCCGTTTGCAAGCAAGGAAAACAGGATCCTTGACCATAGAACTTCTTCACACGCTTGCCGCAGATCGTGCACGAGAGCACACCTGTGGCCCGCACCGTGAAAATGTCGCCAATAAAGGGCGCCAATTCGAGCGGTCCATCGTTCAGTGCAAGCGCATATTGGACCTGTCCATCAAGGCCAGCGAGCATCTTGCGGAGGGGGGAACCATCGCTCATCGGAAATCGGTCGTACCTTTTGTGCTGAACAAAGGTCGCATCTTCGTCCACGCCCCCTACCTGGACCACCCGTGAACCCGCTCGTCTCCTTCCTGCTGAAGAAGCGCCTGCAACAGATCGACCTGTTCCGGGAACACCCGCGCCTGGCCCAGTTGGAGGTGTTCCATGCGCTGGTGCAGACCGCCAAATACACCGAGTGGGGCCGCAAGTACGACTATGCCAGCATCACACATCCGGACCAGTTACGCCAGCGGGTACCGTTACAGGACTACGAGGATGTGAAGCCCTTTGTGGAACGCCTGCGCAAGGGCGAACAGAACCTGCTCTGGCCCACCGACATGCGCTGGTTCGCCAAGAGCAGCGGCACCACCAGTGACCGCAGCAAATTCATACCCGTGAGCCGCGAGGCCTTGGAGGATTGCCACTACAAGGGCGGCAAGGACCTGATCGCCTTCCACTACGAGCAATTCCCGGATAGCAAGCTGTACCAAGGCATGAGCCTGGTGGTGGGTGGCAGCAGCAACATCGAACAGTTCCGACCCGATGCGTATACCGGGGATCTTTCCGCGATCATCATCCGCAACCTTCCGCTGTGGGTGGAAGTGCGGCGCACGCCGGTGATCGAGACCGCGTTGCTGGACAATTGGGAAGTGAAGATCGAACAGATGGCCAGGGAGACCATGCGCGAGGATGTCCGTTGCATCGCCGGTGTCCCATCCTGGACCTTGGTGCTCCTACGCCGCATCCTCGAGCTCAGTGGGAAGCAGAACATCCTGGAGGTCTGGCCGAATCTGGAGCTGTTCATGCACGGCGGGGTGAGCTTCCGGCCGTACCGTGCACAGTTCGAGGCGCTGATCCCTTCGCCCACCATGAACTACCTGGAGAGCTACAATGCCTCCGAGGGGTCCTTCGCCATCCAGGACCGTCGCGGCGCCGATGACATGCTGCTGATGCTCGACTACGGCATCTTCTATGAGTTCATCCCCCTGGACGAACTGGATAAGGAGCATCCTCATACCGTGCTCGTGCACGAGGTCAAGGTGGGCCAGTCGTACGCGATCGTGATCAGCACCAACGGCGGACTGTGGCGGTACATGCCCGGCGATACGGTCCGGTTCACCAGTGTTCATCCTTACCGTGTGCAGGTGAGCGGCCGTACCAAGAGCTTCATCAACGCGTTCGGTGAGGAACTGGTCGTGGAGAACGCCGACCGCGGTATCGAAGCGGCTTGCGAGGCCACCGGTGCCGTTGTCAGTGAATACACTGCAGCACCCATCTATATGGAGAGCGATGCCCGGGGGGGCCACGAATGGGTGATCGAGTTCGAGACCGGGCCCGATGACCTCAGCGCATTCACCGCCACCCTGGACCGGATGATGCGCTCGGTGAACTCGGACTACGACGCAAAACGCCGTGGGGACATGGCGCTGCGACCTCCCGTGGTGCATAATGTCCCTCCCGGCACGTTCTATGCATGGATGAAGCACCGCGGGAAACTGGGCGGCCAGAACAAAGTGCCTCGTTTGTGCAACGATCGGGGGATCCTTGAAGGCCTGCTCGCACCGGTGGAGAGTTGATGCGCATCCGTACGACACTGACGACCCTTGCCCTGCTGTTCCTGCTTCCCGCAGAAGCACAGGAGCGACATGTGATCGAGGGCCGCTTCGATGTCTTCACCACCGACGAGATAGGCAACGTGTACGCCCTGCGCGGGGATGAGCTCGAACTCTACAATTCCAAAGGCGCTTCTTGGCTGCGGAACAGCGTGAAGACGTTCGGTCGCATCACGCACATCGACGCGTTCTATTCCTTGAAACCGATGGTATTCTCCCCGGAACAAGGCCAGATCGCGGTACTCGACAACACGCTCAGCCTGCAAGGCAGCGTGATGAACCTTTCCCGCAGCGGATACCCGCAAGCCGTGCTCGCCTGCATCAGCGTGCAGAACAGCTTCTGGCTCTTCGATCAACGCGATCTTGCTTTGGTCCGGGTCGACGCCCAGTTCCGCAACCTGGCCAACACCGGTCGTCTCGACCAATTGCTCGGGATCTCGCCCGCCCCTACCTCCATGCAGGAGTTCGACAGCCGCCTGTACGTGAACGACCCGAACGAAGGCATCCTGGTGTTCGACCTCTTCGGCACCTATGCCAAGACCATCCCGCTCAAGGGTGTTGAGAGTTTCGAGGTGCGCGATGGCGTACTGTACTACTTCTCGAAAGGGCAACTGTTCATTTATGACATGCGCTCTTTCGCCATCACGGAGCATGCGCTGGCGGACGACCTTCAAGGGAAGGTATTGGAGGTGCGCGTGGAACGTGGTCGTTTGTACCAGCGGACTGCGGACAGCATCGTGATCGACGAAGTGGTCACGACCCATTGAGGGACCACGACTTTTCCACAACGCGTAGATCTTCGACGGGTGCGGATACCTTCGCACTTCCCACCCACACATCCACGTCCGCCATATGGCGGACGCCCCACGTATGCATATCGCGATCGCAGGCAATATCGGTTCCGGAAAGACCACGCTCACCCAACTGCTGGCCAAGCACTACAAATGGGACCAACTGCAAGAGGCAGTGGACAACAATCCCTACCTGTTCGATTTCTACAAGGACATGCAGCGGTGGAGCTTCAACCTGCAGATCTTCTTCCTGAACTCGCGCTTCGAGCAATTGCTGGAGATCCGCCGCAGCGGCCGCAACGTGATCCAGGACCGCACGATCTACGAGGACGCGTTCATCTTCGCGCCCAACCTGCATGCGATGGGGCTGATGACCACGCGCGACTTCGAGAACTACTTCCGCCTGTTCCAGAACATGGACCACTCGATCACGCCACCCGATCTGTTGATCTACCTGCAAGCGCCGGTGGACAAACTGGTGAAGCAGATCAGCGAGCGCGGCCGTGAATACGAGAATTCCATCAGCATCGAATACCTCAAGCGCCTCAACGAACGCTACGATGCGTGGATCGAGAAGTACGACAAGGGCAAGTTGCTGATCATCGACGTTGAGGACAACCGCTTCCACACCGACCCCGAGGACCTGGGCAAGATCATCACCAAGATCGATGCGGAGATCCATGGCCTGTTCCCGATGGAAGCACCGGTGAAAGCCGCAAAGGCGGCACCGAAGCCGGCCGGGAAGATCACGGTGAAAGGCACTCCAGTTTCCTCTGCAAAGGCCTCTACAAGCCCGAGCAAGAACGGGGCGAAGCCGGCGTTGGCGAAGAAGCGCTAGGACATCGTGGTCAGGAACGAAGAAGCCCTCGACAAGTCGAGGGCTTCTTCGTTCATAGAACTTATTGCGATCTACTTCTCCATAACCCGTACCGCGATGCGACGGTTCTGGGTACGGCCTTCCTCCGTTGCGTTGTCTCCCACGGGGTGCTGCGACCCGTAGCCTTCGGCCTCCAGGCGATCGCCTGCGATGCCCATGGCCACCAGTGCTGAACGAACGGCTTGTGCACGCTCGGTGCTCAACTTCATGTTCGCGGCTTCTTCGCCAACGTTATCGGTGTAACCACCGATCTTGAGCTTCACTTTCGGATAGGCCATCAGGATCTCGGCGAGGTTCATCAACTGGTCGTTGGACTTCACCATATCGATACCAGCGCTGCCCGTGCGGAACGTGACGCGGTCGAAGTTGAACCAGGTGGTCTTGTCCACAGGGTTCGCGCTTTCGATGAAGCCGATGAGGCCACCCTCGATGCCCGTTGCTTCGCCCTTGATCTCGTAGCCGCTGGAGAGCATCCGGGTGAAGCCTGCCGTGGCCGCCTCCGGGACCGCCACTTTCTCTTCCGTGATCTCCGTGACATCCACTTCCTCGATCACGACGCCATCCATCTCGCCTTCGTTGATGTGCGGTGCGATGATCAGTGCCACGATCGAGGTCAGCTTGATCAGGATGTTCATCGAAGGGCCCGAGGTATCCTTGAACGGATCACCCACCGTGTCACCCGTTACTGCGGCTTGGTGCGGAGCGCTCGGCTTGTCGGCCTTGTGCTTGTAGTACATGGTACCGTCGATGTCCACACCTTTCTCGAAGCTCTTTTTCGCATTGTCCCAAGCGCCACCGGCGTTGTTCTGGAACATACCCATGAGCACACCGCTCACGGTGATACCGGCGAGCAGACCGCCCAATGCTTCAGGGCCAGCGAGGAAGCCAACGATGATCGGAGCCAGCAGAGCCAGGGCACCGGGTGCGATCATCTCACGGATCGAAGCCTGTGTGCTGATGGCCACGCACTTCTCGTACTCCGGCTTGGCCTTGCCTTCCATGATGCCGGGGATCTCGCGGAACTGACGGCGTACCTCCTTAACCATGTCCATGGCCGCTTTGCCCACTGCGCTGATGGCGAGGCTGCTGAAGAAGAAAGGGATCATGCCACCGACGAACAACATGGCCAACACGTCGGCTTTGTAGATGTCAATGCCATCGATGCCGGACATGCCCACATAAGCCGCGAACAGCGCGAGGGCGGTGAGCGCGGCGGAAGCGATCGCGAAGCCTTTGCCTGTTGCCGCAGTGGTGTTGCCCACGGCGTCCAGGTTGTCGGTGCGCTCACGCACCTCTTTCGGCAGACCGCTCATTTCGGCGATACCACCAGCGTTGTCAGCGATGGGACCGAACGCATCGATCGCGAGCTGCATTGCCGTGGTGGCCATCATACCTGCGGCCGCGATCGCCACACCGTACATGCCGGCGAGTGCGAACGAACCCCAGATACCCGCTGCAAGCAACAGGATCGGGAGCACCGTGCTCTCCATGCCCATGGCCAGACCACCGATCACGTTGGTGCCATGGCCCGTACCGCTCTTGCGCACGATGCTCAATACCGGACGACGACCCATGCTGGTGTAGTACTCGGTCACCATGCTCATCAGCGTACCCACGACAAGACCGAGCATGATCGCCCAGAAGACGTTCATGCTGGTGATCTCCGTGGAAACACCGCCGCGAACGAATTGCATGGTTTCGGGCAACATCCATTGCACCAAGGGATAGCTCGTGATCGCCACCAGGATCATGGAACCCCAGTTGCCTTTGTTCAAGGCGGCCATCACGCTATCGCTGTCCTTGTTGATGCGTACAAAGAAGGTACCGACGATGGAGAACAGCACGCCCAGGCCGGCGATCACCATCGGTAGCAGGATCGGTGCCATACCCCCGAAGTTGTCTGCGCTGACCACCTCGCGGCCGAGCACCATGGTCGCCAACATCGTAGCCACGTAGCTGCCGAAGAGATCGGCGCCCATCCCGGCCACGTCACCCACGTTGTCGCCCACGTTGTCGG
>DEQO01000067.1 GCA_002360495.1 Flavobacteriales bacterium UBA3364 | reverse complement strand
GCTTGATGGAGGCCTTGCCGAAGACCACCTTCGGGTTCCATCCGAACCCCGCGACAGGGAACGTGGTGGTGACCTGTACCATCCCTGGTGCGCGGAACCTCCGGTTCCACAATGCACTTGGTGCCTTGGTCTTCGAATCTCCGATGCGCCAGCAACTCGATCTGGAGAAGCTGGCAATGGGGATCTATACGGTTCTGGTGCTTGATGCGGAAGGCAGACCGCTGGCACAGACGAGGCTCGTTCGCCAATAACGGGCCGAAGTTGGAAAAAGGGCTCTCTGGCAACAGGGGGCCCTTTTCAATTCCTGGACCTCAGGTGGCCAGGATGGACAGGACGCGGAAGAGGTCCGCGTCAAGCGTCTTCCGCTTTCCAATGGCCTTGTCGAAAGGGGTGTACTGCACCTGACCATTGATGACACCCGCCATGGCATCATGTGTACCGGCCAGCAGACCATCCACAGCAGCCACACCCAGGCGGCTGGCGAGAAGCCTGTCCTGGACAGAAGGCGCCCCACCGCGCTGAATGTGGCCGATCACCGAGACACGTATGTCGGCGGCGGGCATGTGCTGCTTCACTTTCCGGGCCACATCAAAGGCGCCTCCTTCCTGTTCTCCTTCCGCAACGATCACGATGCTTGATGACTTCGTGCCGCTGGCTTTCCCGAGTGCGGTGACAAGTTCTTCAATATGCTCGAGCCGTTCCGGAACAAGGACGAATTCCGCTCCACCGGCGACCGCACAAGCCAGTGCGATGAAGCCGGTATCGCGTCCCATCACTTCCACGAAGAACAACCGGTCGTGGGAAGAGGCCGTATCGCGGATGCGGTCGATAGCCTCGACTGCTGTATTGATCGCGGTGTCGTAGCCCACTGTCATGTCCGTTCCAGCGAGATCATTGTCGATCGTTCCCGGAATGCCGATCACACGCGTTCCATGTTCCTTGAAGAGGACGTTCGCCCCGGTGAAGGTTCCATCACCACCGATGGCCACCAAGGCGTCCATTCCGTGCTTGCGCATGGTCGCTGCGGCTTTGGAACGACCTTCGGCGGTGCGGAAATCCTCGCTGCGCGCGGAACGGAGGATCGTGCCCCCACGTTGGATGGTATTGCTGACGTCCCGCGGACCGAGTGGTCGTGTATGATCGCCGACCAGACCGTTGTATCCGCCCAGGATGCCTGTGGTCCGGATGCCGTTCACCGCTGCACAACGCACGGTTGCACGAATGGCAGCGTTCATACCCGGGCTGTCACCCCCGGAAGTGAGAATACCGATGTGCCGGACGATCGGCGATGTGCTCATTGGGCGATCACCGATCCGAGGCTGCGCAACTGGCCCGTGCCCGGATCCAGCACCATGCAGTGGTAGCGCCCCGCGACCAAGGCGCTGCGCTCAATGCGAACAGGTGTGGCGGGTAAATTTCCGTGGCGTGCCACCTCACGACCGATGGCATCCATCAACATGATCGACCGCCCGGAGCCCATCGAAGAAAGGTCCACTGTGAAGTGGTCCTGGAATACCGTGGGGTATGGCACCGGCAACTCCTGGATCGCGCGATCACCCACATCAACGCTGGAACCCGGTGCGGAAAAACAGTCCTGGAGGCATACGATGTAGAGCTTGTCGCCGCTGGCATGGAATTCCTGCTGCGAATCGGCGAAGATGTTCAATGCGGAAAGACCGGTATTGAATACCTCCCAGGTCATGCCTCCGTCCAGCGTACGGTAACAGCCGACACTGATGGATTTGGTGATCGCATAGTACTTGCCATCGTAGGAAATGAGCTCAGAACCCGCGGCGGGGTTAGCAACCGGATAATTGCTGCTGTTCATCCACGTCTGTCCCCCGTTCACGGAATATTTCGCCCCCAATGCTGTAAGGGCGACCAACCGCCCGGCAAACCCTTGGATAGCGTAGAACCCGTGCATATTCTCTCCCGGGGATACTTCTTCCCAAGAACCACCAAGATCGAAGGATCTCATCAAGCGGGTGGTGGTCGCAGCATAGAGAACGCCGTCCACTTCGTCCATCCCGTAAACGGTCTGGTTCGCGCTCAATCCCGAAAACCCCGCCCCCCAGCTGTTGCCATTGTCGCCGCTGCGCCAAACCGTGTTGGTCCCCATGCCATTGAAGACGGCGAAGACGAGCGGACCGAACGCGTAGAATTTGTTCACGTAAAGGGTATTGCTGCTGGCAGGAAGTCCACTGTTGGCCAGGGCCCAGCTACCACCGTTGTCCGTGGAGCGATAAACGCCGGACTCCGTGCCGCAGAAGATCGCGGTGGCGCTGCGCCCCACGGATTGCACCTTGATCTGGGTGCCACCTGTACCACTGAGCGGAAGGCCGACATTCGCGGCGGTCCAGGACGCACCGTCGGTCGTGCTCTTTTGGATCCCGATGTTGTATGCCGCAACGTAGATCGCCCCATTGAAGGTGGTCATGCTCTTGCATCCGGTTGCGCCGACGTTCATGCCTGTCCAATTGGCCATGGAGGCGCTGGAGAGAAGAGCGATCGAGGCGAACGATAGGGGTCGAAGTACGTTCATCTGGGTGCTTGTTTAGCCGCAAAAGTAGCGGTCCGGGCCTTGCCGGACGTGCGTGTGGGTCCATACCACGGACGATCGGATGTTGACGGCGATGATCCGGTATCTTTGGACCATGCTCGGTATTATTAAGGGACGACTCATGGCGATCGCCTTCTTGGCATTGTTCGGGTCGCTCATTGTACCGCGTGGTCTTTTCCATGATTGCGCCACCGGGCATGACCTGGAGCATGCTTCCGGAGCGGACAACACAGGTCCTGAACTCCGTTCCGTTTGTGCGATCTGTTGCATCGGGGTTCCGCCGTTGCAGACCTTGGACCTACCGGCCATCGTCCTGAACGAGGTTGATATTCCGTCACCGGTCGCCGAGCTGGTGACCTCTTGGTACTCGCCCTCGTTGCCGGCTGCGGTCGGTCGAGGCCCCCCCCAGCGCTGCTGAGTTCCGGGTCCTTGTGACCCGTTGCGCCGATGTCCCTAGGGACCGATCGGCGCATGAGCTTCGGTTCTATCCAACGCAGGTCGGTTCACGCATCTTCTTCATGTGGAGCAAGTGGTTCGTTCGGTCTTTGATCACACATCTGGTCCTTCACACATTGGTCCCGCTTTGTCCAGCCAACCAACAGGACTTGGGATGCCGGGCGGTGTTGAGCGGTCGTGTCCTGGATGACCATGACAAGGAAGGTCTGTCCTATGCTGCGCTGTCCATTCCGGCTATCGGCCGGTCCATCCTGGCCGATGCCGAAGGTGTTTACCGTATGGAAGGGTTGTGCAACGGGCGGTACCGGATCGTTGTCACCCATCTTGGATGTGCCCCGGTGGAACGAACGGTCGAGATCGAGGGAAATACCGTTTTCGACTTCAAATTGGAACACCACGCCGAACAGCTTCGGGAATTGGAAGTTGCACGCCAGCGACCGGATGAGAACGTAGGTCAGGCGCATGCCCAACTTGACAAGAAGGCGATGGAACGCAGCGCCGGGAGATCGTTGGCCGAGATGCTTGCCACCATTCCCGGGGTGAACATGCTGCAGAGCGGCCCTACGATCGGGAAACCCGTGATCCATGGATTGAGCGGCAATCGTGTGCTCACCCTCAATCAAGGGATCCGACAGGAAGACCAACAGTGGGGAACGGAACACGCACCGAACCTCGATCCCTTCACCACCGACAAGGTCACCGTGGTGAAAGGCGCTGCCAGCGTGCAGTACGGAAGTGATGCACTGGGTGGTGTGGTGATCACGGAGCCGCTCGAATTGCCGCGGGAGGAAGGCATCAGTGGGGAACTGCGTGGCATCGGTATGTCCAATGGCAGGGGAGGCGGTGGCAACGGCCTGTTGCAAGGTGGTGTCAAGGGCGTGCGGGGTCTTGGTTGGCGGTTGCAAGGCAGTGGCAAGTACTTGGGTGACAGCAACGCGCCGGAATACGTGCTCAGCAATACCGGGCTGCGCGAGGCTGGAGCATCCGCCTCGGTCGGCTACCGCGACCACCGGTGGAACGTGGGTGCATACTATAGCTGGTTCGCACGTGAGCTCGGCATCCTGCGCGCATCGCATATCGGGAACCTCACCGACCTGAACAACGCCATCGAGAGTGGCACACCATGGTACGTCGCCGACTTCACATACGCCATCGAAGCGCCGCGTCAGGATGTCGAGCATCACTTGGTGAAAGCGGAAGCTGGTTATGCCGTCAACGAACGCGGCCGTATCGTGCTCACCTACGGCTATCAAGCCGACGACCGGCAGGAATATGACATTCGTCGCGGTGGACGGACCGACAGGCCGGCCATCGATCTATACCTCACAACACATACTGCCGATGCGGTCCTGAAGCATTGGGTCGGCAAACACATGCATGGGAAGGCAGGTGTGAGCGGCGTGTACCAGGAGAACATCAACGTACCGGGCACTGGCATCCGCCCGCTGATACCGAACTACCGCAAGCAGAGCGGTGGTGTGTTCGTCCTGGAGCATTTTCCGCTTTCCCCGAAGGTGGAGATGGAAGGTGGCGGTCGCGTGGAGACCACGTTGCTCGATATCGCCAAATACACGTCGAACGATGTGCTGATCACGCCACAGCACGAGTTCATCAATAGTGCGCTCACCGTTGGTGCGAACTGGAGCGTGAAGGACAGTGTGCGCTTTCGCTTCAATGTTGGTACGGCCTATCGTCCACCGCACGTCAGCGAGCTGTACAGCGAAGGCTTGCATCACGGCGCAGCGGCCATCGAACGCGGTGATCCGGAACTGTCAAGCGAGCGCTCGTTGAAGGGGACCATCGACCTGGAAGCGCTATGGTCCAAAGGCAGGTTCCGGACGGACATCACGCTCTACGGCAACCGTATCGCGGGCTACATCTACCTGCGACCCGATGGCGTGGAACTCACCATCCGTGGGGCCTTCCCTGTTTTCCAATACGTGGCCACGGAAGCTTTCCTCTACGGCGCGGATGTCACACTTCAATGGAAGCTCACTCAGCGTGCCAGCCTGCGGAACCGCACCAGCCTCGTGCGCGGTCGGGACCTGTCGCAGAACGAATGGCTCTTCCAAACGCCGGGTGACCGCACGGAGAATGCGTTGGTCTTCGAACTACCGCACATCGGGGAATGGCGTTCGGCAGAGGTCAGTGCCACAAGCCGGATCGTCTTCATGCAGTCGCGGATACCTGTGGGCCTTGACTTTGCCGAGCCACCCGGGACCTATCACCTGCTCGGTCTTTCCGCATCCGCAACCCGCCCGCTGGGGAGCGGTGAATTGCTTATCGGCCTGCAAGTCAGCAACCTGCTGAACACGACCTATCGCGACTACATGGACCGTTTCCGCTACTACGCCGACGCGCGCGGGGCGGACCTCACCGTTTGGATACGCTACGCCTTCGGGAAATACTGAAATACGTGGGTGGGGAATTTCCCGCCCCGACCAATAGCCAAAAGAAGCCATGAAAACCAACTTGAAGTACTGGACCTACGCGTTCCTCGTTGTTACAGCGATCACCGCATGCAAGAAGGATGAAGATCCCATAACCCCAGCGCCAACGGTGAACGAAGAGGAAGTGATCACGACCATGGTCCTTGCGTTCGCCGGCCAATTCGGCGCCGCTGACAAGGAACTGCGCTTTACAGACGCGGACGGCGACGGCGGGGGAGCACCTGTCTATGATCTGGATACGCTGCAAGCGGCTTCCAGCTACAGTGTCAGCATCCTGCTGTTGAACGCAGCGACCTCCCCGGTCGACACCATCAGCAACGAGGTGCTGGCCGAAGGGGTCGACCACCAATTCTTCTTCCAGCCCACTGGTGCTAACATGATCGTCACCTATTCGGATGCGGATGCGAACGGCGACCCTATCGGACTATCGACCACCATGGCGACAGGTGCCGCCAGCGTAGGCACGTTGAAGGTGACCCTGCGACACGAGCCGGACAAGTCGGGAGCAGGTGTGAGTGGCGGGGACATCACGAACGCCGGTGGTGAGACGGATATCGAGGTGGAGTTCCCCTTGGTGATCGAATGAGCGTTACGGACCGGGAGTGGTTGCATTGAGGTCCTTGAGCGAACATTTTCCAGGAATGAGGATCGGCCCTTCTCTTTGCGTGTTCCTGTTACCGTTGATGACCGCCTGCCAAGGCGATGCTGTGGAGCATGGCGGGCCGGCCGTTGGGGGCATCTCGACCGATGCACGACCGTTGGCGACCCTCATTGATTCCCTGGAACTCGACCCGAAGACCGTTCGGTTCCATGTGGACAAGAGCGATCGCCGCTTCGATGTGTTCGTGGAGGATACCCTGCTGAAGACCTATCCCTGCGTGCTTGGCGAGCAACCGATGGGTGACAAGTTCTACCAAGGCGATCGCAAGACCCCGGAAGGCACGTTCACCTTCCGCAGCAAGCGTGTGCATGATGAATGGCACAAGTTCATCTGGGTCGACTACCCCAATGCTGAGAGCTGGCGTCGCTTCAACCACCGGAAAGCACAGGGCCTCATCCCGTCAGGGAAGGACATCGGTGGCGAGATCGGTATCCATGGCGTACCCGATGGCATGGACCACTGGATCACCAACGGCGCGGATTGGACATGGGGATGTATTGCCTTGCGGAACGTCGATGTGGACGAGATCTATCCGTACATACTTCCCGATCGGACGCGATTGATGATCGTGCCGTAGTGGTTCAAGGGACGATCGGCTCCGGGAAAAGTTCCAGGTAACCGGTGCGATCGTCCTGTTTGCGCAGCAAGCGAAGTCCACCGACCTCCTGCACCACGATCTCCAGCGTTGTCCGTACCACGGTTCCGGCGAGCAAGTGTCCGCCGATCGTTCGTCCGTCG
>DEQO01000084.1:5244-8804 GCA_002360495.1 Flavobacteriales bacterium UBA3364 | reverse complement strand
CATTGAACGTGACATTGGTGGGGGGCAGCGGGGCAAGCTATGTGCGTCTCTACAGCTTCACCACGCAGAGCGACCAGTTCTTCCACCCTGCACTGAACTCCCCCTATGTGATAACCGGACTCGCGGCCGGAGAATACTCGATGTCCTCTTGGGTCAACGGTTGGGATGGTGAGCCTTACTGCACGAATCCTTACGGCCAATTGACGATCCCTGAGGTGCCGACGCCCTGCGGTGTTGTTTCCGGCACCCTCTTCAACGATGCCGATCAGGACTGCGTCCAGGATCCAGATGAACCTGGTCTTCCTTACCGCATCCTCACCGCACAACCGGGCCCTCGCTACGGGATGACCGATGCTGAGGGCGACTACTTCATCGGCACGCCTTTCGGTTCCTACACGCTCTCACAACCTATGGTGGATGAAGCGCAGCTATGCCCCGTAGCTGTTCCGGTCCCATTCACGGTGGATGGCGTTACCCCTGCAGTCACCATCGACCTTGCCGATAGCAGCCTGGTGCCGCATGACCTGGAAGTGTTGCTCTATTCCACAGCCTTCCGACCGGGCTTCCCCTCCCATGTGTGGGGCTCGGTGCGCAATAACACGGCCTACGCCAGCGGTGCCGTCTCATTGTCCCTTGGTTTTCCCACGCTGCTGCAACCGGTCACAAGCACTGCCGGAGGAACGATCACATCAGGGAACATCGCCTGGAGCTTTCCCATTCTACCGGCGTATTCCCTGCAAGGGTTCGGGTTCAGCGGTACCGTGCCAGCGGACATCGCCTTGCTTGGACAGGAACTGGTGATCACCGCCAGCGCTTCGAACTCCATCGGCGAAGGTTCCTTGGCGAACAATACGACCACGCTAATACGCATCATCACTGGAAGCTACGACCCCAACGACAAACGCGGCGTGGCGAACAACAGCGGCAGCGATACCCAGTTCTTTCTCGACGCTGACGATTGGATCGACTACACCGTGCGCTTCCAGAACACCGGCACGGATACCGCCTTCGCCGTGGTCATCCGTGATGAGATCGAACAGGACCTGGACCTGATGAGCTTCGAGATCCTCGGAGCCTCGCACGAATTCACCCCTTCCTTCGGTGAGGGGCGCGAGCTGGTCTTCACCTTCAACGATATCCTCCTGCCCGACAGCACATCGGACCTCCTGGGCAGCCAAGGTTACGTCGCCTTCCGCTTGAAGCCGCGCACCGGTATTGTACCCGGTGACCTGATCGAGAACACGGCTGAGATCCACTTCGACTTCAACGATCCGGTGATCACCGAGCCGAGCGTGCTGGTGGCGGAGGTCAGTACCGCTATCCGAACCCTGGACGGCGACACGGCCATACACGTCTTCCCCAATCCGGTGGACCAGGTGCTCTCCATCACCATATCCGGATCCGCAGTTCCCTACACCCTTGAAGTGCTCACGCTCGATGGTCGTTTGGTGGCCGCACACCGTCCCTCGGGGCCATCGTTCAACTTGAACGTCGGCGACCTTGCCGCTGGCTCCTATTGCATCCATGTGATCGAAGCCGATGGTGGTGAACTCCGCGGTCGCTTCTTCAAACAATGACATATTGATGCGAACGCTCTCCACGCTCATCCTCGCTACCTGCTTCTTTTCCGTCCATGCGGTCACGGTTTCCATCACCGTTAACTCCGAGGCGTATTGCGTCTATGCCACCGGCGGCCTTTGCGCCGAAGCCGATGGCGGCGTTGGACCCTACACCTACCAGTGGAGCACAGGGAGCACGGTGCCGTGTATCTCCGAACTCACGGCGGGCACATACACCATAACCGTGACCGATGGCTTGGGCGAGATCGCAATGGACGAAGTGACGCTGCAGAGCCAACCGATGCCCGGCACTTCCGCGATCTGGCTGCCCCGTTGCCCGATCGAGTGGGAAGGTATTTGGCCGCAGTACAAGCTGTTCGCATTCGCGAGCACGAGCACCATCGGTGTGGAGCCTTTCACCGCAGGCTTCCTGCCGGCCTACTACCTGCCGATCCAGGACTGGAACGCCGGCTTCCTGATGATCGCCGAGGATGGCCCGCCCGGCACACCCATGAACCTCACCATCACCGATGGCAACGGCTGCACTTCCACCATGGAGACCGTGGTACCCCAACCGCCTCAATACCTGCAACCGCAAGTACTCGATGTGGAAGGTTCGTGTAGTGGTGGTGCCAATGGACGCGTGCGCGTGTTCGTTCCAGCGGAGCCCAACGGATGGTCAAGCGCCTTCAAGCTCTTCGGTCCGACCGGCTACCTGGAATGGACCAGTTCCAGCACCTTCGCCGGACCCAACGGCTATGGTGCCGGCGACAGCCCCAGGGAATTCATCCAGCAGAACCTGTCGCCGGGAACCTATCACTTGGTGCAACACACCAACTGGGACCTCTACAGCGTGCCCTACTTGGAGGAGCAGTGGTTCGATATGATCGCCGATGAATGCCCGGATACGTTGGTCACCTTCGAAGTGCCCGACCTGGGCTTCACCTGCGGCACGTTGAGCGGCAAGGCATACATCGACGTGAACGAGAACTGCATCCAGAACGGTGCGGACCCCAACCTGCCTTCCACCGTGATCGAAGTGCAGCCCGGTGACTATTACACGCTCACCGACGGCCTGGGGCAATACAGGATCAACCTGCCCATGGGCACCTACACCGTGGCCGACCAGAACCTGCTCTATCAGGAGCATTGCGGTGTGGAAGGCACGCCCTTCACCATCAGCTCCGGCACCCCGAACGTGACGCGCAACTTGGCGGACACCAGCCTGAGCGGTCTGGATGTGAATGTGAGCCTGAGCAGCGGTGCAGCGCGGCCCGGCTTCGAGGTGACCTACGCCATCAGGGTCAGGAACCTGATCGGTGTGAACGGGGGCAACGGAACAGTGACCTATACCTACGACCCCACATTGACCTACCTCGGTTCGAGCCCCGAACCCACCAGCATCGCGGGCACCACATTGACTTGGAACCTAACCAACCTGGGCGCGTTCGGTGATCGCTCTTTCCGGCCGCGGTTCCAAGTGCCGCCGGACATCAACCTCCTTGGGGTGCAGCTGGAAGCCAGCGCTGTGGTGGCCATGGTGAACATGGAAGCCAATACGACCAACAACAGCGCAGAACATAGCGTGACCATCACAGGCGCCTATGACCCCAACGACAAACTGGCCTACACCAGCAGCGGCAATACCGATGTGTGGCAGCTCAACGCGGATGAATGGATCGACTACACCATCCGCTTCCAAAACACCGGTACCGATACCGCCTTCTTCGTGGTGATCACCGACACGCTGCCCACGAACTTGGACCCCGCCACCTTCGAGCCGGGTGCCGCTTCCCATGCACACAGTTTGACCATGCAAGGCCATGGTGTGTTGCGCTGGATGTTCCCCAACATCCTGCTGCCGGATAGCAACATCAATGAGCCACGAAGTCATGGCTTCGTCACCTTCCGCATCAGGCCACGTCTGCCGCTTCTGCCTGGGGAGGAGATCATCAACATCGCCAACATCTACTTCGACTTCAACCCGCCGGTGATCACCGA
>DEQO01000084.1:597-5188 GCA_002360495.1 Flavobacteriales bacterium UBA3364 | reverse complement strand
GTGGCGGAGTTCAGTACGGGAGCGCTGGAGACGCGAATGGGATCAGGGTTGAGCGTGTTCCCGAACCCCGCGTCGGATGAGGTGATCATTGAACTTTCGTCCAATTCAGGGGCCAACGTCCTGCGCGTGTTGAACATGGATGGCCGTGTCGTTGACACACGCCGCATTTCAGCAACCAGGACGGTCCTGGATGTGTCCGACCTCGCGATCGGGGTGTACGTGATCGAAGTGCATGGTCCGGATGGTGGATCCGTGCAGGTACGTTTTGTTCGGAGGTGAAGGTCCAGACGTAGAAACATCCCATAACCCAGCACAATGTCATTTTCCCGCTCCATCACAACAGGGCTCATCGCACTCAGCTGGGTCGTACAAGTCCACGCGCAGTTCACGATCCCCGACCCGCAGTTCCGCGATTGGTTGTTTTTGGTGGTGCCGAACGCGATCGATGGCGATACGTTGGACATCGACCACCCGGATGTGCTTGCGCTGGATACGTTGGTGGTGGGGGACAATTGCGTGAACTGTGTCCCCTCGGAACCATCCGACATTGCCGGCATCGAGTACTTCGTGAACCTGGAGTTCCTGCGCATTTCCTATTGCCTGGTTGATTCGGTCGAAGGTCTCCCCGACAAGATCCGTGAACTGCACATGGACTACATGGAGAACCTTCGGTGGGTCGAGCACTGGCCCGATTCGGCGCGCTATATCAGTGCCAGGCATGACTATTACTGGGACGGCCCATCGACCTTGCAGCCCATTCCCACATTGCCCCCGAACCTCGAATACCTCGACCTCTACGCCCAACTTCTCGATGTGCTGCCCACCGTGCCCCCGACGTTGCGTGAACTGCGCATGGAGCGCAACGAACTGAACGCAGTTCCATGGCTGCCCAACGAATTGCGCCACTTGAACCTGCGCAACAGTTTCCTGCCAGCCTTCCCGGATCTTCCTGACAGCCTGCGCTATCTGAACATCGGCGCCTACAACCAACTCAGTAGCCTCGGCCCGTTGCCACCGTTCCTGGAGGAATTCCAATGCACCTACGCTCCGGCGTTGACCCAACTGTCTGTATTACCTGGCACGTTGCGGATCCTGAACACCATCGGTACGAACATCGCCTGCTATCCATTCGTGCCGCCGACGGTCACGGATTGGAACGTGGCGACAGCGCTGGCCTGCATCCCCAACATGCCGCCATTCCTGACGGCAGGCAACGTGGTCGGCAAACCGATCTGCAACATCGTCAACAGCGATTGTCCGGTGATGGCAGCAGCCACGGGCATTCTCTTCCTGGACAGTAACGGCAATGGATCGCTGGACGATGGAGAACCACCCTTGCCGCAGACCTGGGCCACCGGGGAGCCTGGTGCATATCTCGGCGGAAGCGATCTGAACGGTCACTACTTCCTCCCTTTGGATATCGGTACGTTCACCGTGACAGGAGGAGATGTTCCTTGGTTCACGCAAACCACAGCACCCCACTCGGTAACGATCACAGAGCCGTTCGAGGTCGACAGCTTGAACCATATCGGGTTCCAAGTGACCCCGGGTGTGGTGGACCTCGAAGCGGACCTGTTCCGGATAGGGCGACCCGCAAGGCCAGGCTTTGAGCACAGGCTGCGCTTCAAAGTGCGCAATGTCGGTACCCAAGTGACGAGTGGGACCATGACCCTCCAATTCGATCCGATCGACCAGTGGGTGAGCGCAACGGTCGCGCCTGCCACACAAGCTGGCACTAGCGCAATGTGGAACTTCAGCCTGATGCAACCGGGTCAGGAGTTGGTGGTGGATATCACGCTGCTGACCCCGGTGAGTACTGCGATCGGAACGGAACTGTCGCACCAGGGATCCGTGGTCGCTGCGGATACCGATGTACAACTTGACAACAACGAGCGCCTTTTCGTGCAAACCGTGGTGGCCAGCTATGATCCCAACGACAAGACCGTGGAGCCCCAGGCGCTTCTGCCTGCTGAGGTACTTTCCGGGGAACGCGTCACCTACACCATCCGTTTCCAAAATACGGGCAGCTTCCTTGCAGAACGTGTGGTGATCACGGACACTTTGCCCGATGGACTTGTATGGAACAGCCTGCAATTCCTGGACGCCAGCCACGCGAACCAGTGGTTCCTGCATGGCCGTGTGCTGCATGTCGTCTTCGATGGCATCAACCTTCCCGACAGCGGGTCCAACGAAATGGCGAGCCATGGCCATGTTCGCTTCAGCATTCAGCCTTCCGCCGGTTTGGTCCCGGGGTCGATCGTGTTGAATACAGCCAACATCTATTTCGACTTCAACGATCCGGTGATCACTGGACCGAGCGTGCTGGTGGCGGAGTTCAGCACCGGGGTGGACGCGGTGAACGGTGATCGGATCAAGGTGTATCCCAATCCTGCCACCGATCAGGTATGGGTGTCTTGTCCCAGCACCGTACCGCGGACCTATCAAGTATTCGCTGCGGACGGCCGTGAAGTCAGAATGCCTGGTGCCTGGAGCAATGAACATCTGCTCTTGGATGCCTCGCAATTGGGGGCAGGCCTCTATGTGATCCAACTAGGTGGGCTCACAGCCCGCTTCCTGAAGCGGTAGTTCAAAAGTGCATTGATGGAGCTGCCCTAGCACCGAAAGAACGACTTGAATTCTTCATCATGATCAAACGTCAACTCCTCCTCCTGGCCCTGCTCCTCGCCACTAGCGCCCATGCTGTGCAGGTGAACCTGCACGTTTACGCAGCGAATTGCAGTTCAGGGTTCGGTTATGCCGTGGCAACCGGCATCAGCGGCACCCCGCCCTATACCTACGCATGGAGCGATGGTAGCACTGGCCCAGAGGCCTCTCTACCGCCGGGCAGCTACACCGTTATGGTGACGGACAATACCGGCGCCACTGCGACCTCCGAGAGCTTTACGATCTATGATGGCAGCCCACCGCTCACGGGTGCAAGCTTGCTCAATAACATCTTCTTCGCTGGGTTGGAGCCTTGCCTAGGCCAATGCAACGGAGGGTTCCGGCTCCATCTGCCACTGAGAGTTGGAGGCTATTCCTTCGATACCTCACCGACCATGCAGGTCCAGGAGTACGTTCCTTCAGGAATAGGCGGGCAGCCGATCGAAGTCTATACGGTGTACGAGATCATCGGCGCATGCCCCGGAGAGGTGGTGAGCCTTTCCATCTCCACCGATTGCGGTACCGGGTATACGGATGTGACCATACCAGCCGCAGTCGTGGACCCCACGGTGGATGTTCTGCAGATCACCGGCAGTTGTACCAGCTCCAGTAATGGCTATCTGGCCGGGAGCATGAGCTGGACCGGGGTATTCCTAGCCCCTGGCTGGACCATGCAAGCTGTTGGCCAGGGCGGTGCGGCCGTGCCCGATCAACCATTGATCTTCGACAATGTGCCGCCCATCCCATTCGAACTCTTCGGGCTGCATCCGGGTGATTGGGTGATGCGCTTCAGCAGTCAGGAAAGTGATGGGTCCATTCAATCGCCGTGCGTAGTGGACATTCCGTTCGTGGTGCCCGACCTCGGTGCGGATTGCGGATCGCTCACCGGCAGGGCTTTCGTTGATGCCAATGAGAGTTGTGTCCAGAACGGAGGTGAACCGAACCTGACGCAGACCGTGGTGGTGGTGCAGCCCGGCGACCATTACGCACTCACCAATGCAGCAGGGCAATACAGCATGAGCTTGCCCTACGGGTCGTACACGGTAACAACTTCCAGCGAGGTGTACCAAGAGCACTGTGGTGTCAGCGGGACGCCCTTCGATCTCAGTCTTGTGGAGCCCAATGTGGTCCGAGACCTGGCAGACACGAGCCTCGTGGGCCTGGATGTGATGGTGAGCGCTGCCAGCGGACCCGCGCGTCCGGGTTTCCCGATGACCATGAGCATTTCCTTACGGAACCTCACCGGTGTGTTGGCAGGGAACGGAACCGTAACGCTCACCTACGACCCTGTTCTGAGCTATGTATCCGCAAACCCTCCGCCGGTCGTGAGCGGCAATACCTTGACCTGGTCGAGTCCGAACATCGGCGCCTTGCAGCAGCGCAACTACGCGATCCAATTCGAGGTGCCACCGGATGTGGGACTGATCGGTACCGAACTGATCAGCACCGTTACGGCTGGCGTTTCGAACCCCGAGGCCAACCTGCTCAATAACACCTTTACCGACCATAGAACAGTGACCGGTTCATTCGACCCGAACGACAAGACCGCGTTGACCAGCTCACGGGAGAGCAGCGAGATCTATAACATCAACAATGACGACTGGGTGGACTACACGATCCGGTTCCAGAACACGGGAACGGACACGGCTTTTTTCGTCGTGATCACCGATACCCTGCCATCCTCGCTCGATCCTGCGACCTTTCTTCCCATGGCCGCTTCCCATACGCATTCGGTCGGGCTTTCTGGCCAGGGTATACTGCGGTGGAACTTCCCCGCCATCCTTCTTCCCGATAGCAACGTGAATGAACCGCTTAGCCACGGCTTCGTCTCCTTCCGCATTCGCCCGAAGCAACCCGTGTTGCCCGGCACCGTGATCGAGAATGTAGCCAACATCTACTTCGACTTCAACCCGCCGGTGATCACCGA
>DEQO01000084.1:0-487 GCA_002360495.1 Flavobacteriales bacterium UBA3364 | reverse complement strand
GGTGGCGGAGTTCAGCACGGGGGTGCATGAAGGGTCGAGCACACCAAGGGTCACGGTTGTTCCGAATCCAGCCATCGCTGATGTAGAGGTGCGGTGCAATGGGGTCGATTTGCGCTATGTATCGATCCTGGCGGCGGATGGTAGGAGGGTGCATGGCCAACATGTGAGCGGCAAGCACGCGAACATTGATATCGCTGGGTTCGCCGCAGGCATGTACATGCTATTGCTGGAGGGATCGGACGGGGCCACTTATCGTACATCGTTCATCAAACAGGAGCCATGAGAAAACTAATTACGCTCGCCTTGATCGTATCGTGTCTTGGCGTGAATGCCGTCACAGTGAACATTTACGTGTACGTATATCCCACCTGCAATTATCCCAATGGCCGACTTGTGGCCACGGCTACGGGGGGCGTAGGGCCATACACCTACCTCTGGAGCACAGGCGCAACCACCGGTATTCTTGATGGTGTTGCTCCAGGAACCT
>DEQO01000040.1 GCA_002360495.1 Flavobacteriales bacterium UBA3364 | reverse complement strand
CTCGGACCAGTTCATGCAGTATGGCATGCCTGCCCCCGAAGGCGAGCAATTACAACAGATGGCGGCCCGTATCCTGGGGGATCGCGAGCAGATCGGTCGGATCCGCAACACCATCGTGGAGCAGAAGCTCATCGTCCACTTCAAGGCGTTGCTCAGCCCGAAGGAGAACAAAGTGAGCTATGACGCGTTCGTAACCTTGGCGCGTACGGCTTGAAGTATTCGGGTCGCGAACGCGTCCTTTATCCTACCAAACGCACACGGATGTTCCCATCAGACGAATTCCAGAAGTACGCGGTGAAGCACCGCGGCATCACAAGCACCGCCCTCAACGGGTACGTGAACGCATCAATGACCCCGTATATCATCGAGGAGCGCCAGCTGAACGTGGCCCAGATGGACGTGTTCAGCCGCTTGATGATGGACCGCATCATCTTCCTCGGGACCGGCATCAACGACCAGGTCGCCAACATCATCCAGGCGCAGCTCCTGTTCCTGGAAAGCGTGGATGCCAAGAAGGACATCCAGATCTACATGAACTCGCCCGGGGGCAGCGTTTATGCCGGGCTTGGGATCTACGACACGATGCAGTACATCAACCCCGACGTTGCGACCATTTGCACGGGTATGGCCGCCAGTATGGGTGCCGTCCTGTTGTGTGCTGGAGCCAAGGGTAAACGCAGCGCGCTGAAACATGCGCGGGTCATGATCCACCAACCGATGGGCGGTGCCGAAGGGCAGGCCAGCGACATGGAGATCACGGTCCGCGAGATCCAGAAGCTGAAGAAGGAATTGTACGAGATCATCGCCACCCATAGTGGACAGCCGTTCGATAAGGTGGAGAAGGACAGCGATCGCGACCACTGGATGGTGGCCGAAGAGGCGAAGGCCTACGGTATGATCGACGAGTTGCTGGTGCGCAACACCAAGTAGGGGTCGCAGACCGTCGACCCGTAGGTGGTGCAAACCACTGACCCTCAGCCCTGATCGAAGGCCGGATGGACGTCCATCCGGCCTTCGCCGTATCTTGCGGATCTGTATGCGTGCCGATAGAACAGTGTAGCGCCCCATCCCATGGACAAGAAAGAGATCAAGTGTTCCTTCTGCGGTCGTGATAAACAGGACACCAATGTCCTGATCGCCGGCATCACCGGGCACATCTGCGATAGCTGCATCGCGCAGGCACAGAACATCATTTCGGAAGAACTGAGCCAGCGATCCCGTTCGGAAATGGAGGGCAACCTCATCATCCAACGGCCATCGGACATCAAGCGCTTCCTGGACGAATACGTCATCGGCCAGGACGATGCCAAGAAGGTCCTGAGCGTAGCGGTCTACAACCACTATAAGCGACTGCTCCAGAAGCCGCTTACGACCGTGGACGACGTGGAGATCGAGAAGAGCAACATCATCCTGGTGGGTGAAACGGGTAGTGGGAAGACCTTGCTGGCCAAGACCATCGCCCGGATGTTGAACGTCCCCTTCGCCATCGCCGACGCCACGGTGCTTACCGAGGCGGGCTACGTGGGCGAGGACGTGGAGAGCATTCTGAGCCGCCTGCTCCAGGCCGCCGATTACGATGTGAGCAAAGCGGAAAGGGGTATCGTCTTCATCGACGAGATCGACAAGATCAGCCGGAAGAGCGATACGCCCAGCATTACACGCGATGTGAGCGGGGAAGGTGTGCAGCAAGCACTGTTGAAGCTGCTGGAAGGCAGTACCGTGAGCGTTCCCCCGCAAGGCGGACGCAAGCACCCGGAGCAGAAGTTGATCCAGGTGGACACCAAGAACATCCTCTTCGTGTGCGGTGGTGCGTTCGATGGGATCCAGAAGATCATCGCGCGCCGAGTGAAGAGCAGTGCGGTCGGGTACAGCGCAAGCAAAGAGCAGCGTATCAATGACGAGCATTTGTTGCAGCACGTGGGCCCCACCGATCTCCGCAGTTACGGCTTGATCCCCGAACTCATCGGCCGCTTCCCGGTGATCACCTACCTGGATCCCTTGGACCGCGACAGTCTTCGTCGCATACTCACCGAGCCCAAGAACGCGCTGATCAAACAGTACGTGAAGCTCTTCGAGATGGACAAGGTGAAGTTGACCTTGGACAAGAAGGTGCTGGATTTCATCGTGGAGAAGGCCATCGACTACAAACTCGGGGCCCGTGGCCTGCGCAGCATTTGCGAGGCCATCATGACCGATGCGATGTACGAGATGCCCGGATCACCCGAACGTCCGACGGAACTTCGCGTCACGCTGAGCTATGCCCGTGAGAAGTTCGAACGTTCACGCTTGAGCAATCTCAAGGTGGCCTGATAGGCCCCGGGCGAGTATTTTTGTGCCCCCATCAAGCAGATGTGCGGTGGATCGCCGCGAAACAAACCATTGAACATGAAAGCCCTCGTTCTTCCGTTCGTTGCCCTCTTCTCCCTTCAAGCCACCGCTCAGGACCTGCCCCAGGCCAGCCCGTCTGGTTCAGTTGAGCAGGTCATCGGCCTCACCAAGGTGAGGGTCGATTACTCACGGCCCAGTGTAAAAGGCCGCCGCATTTTCGGGGACCTCGTACCCTACGGCAAGGTCTGGAGAACGGGTGCCAACAAGAACACGACCATCGAGTTCAGCGGCCCTGTCAAGATCGCCGATCAGGAGATCGCAGCCGGGAAGTATTCCGTGTTCACCACCCCGAACGAAGGGGCATGGGTGGTCCACTTGAACAAGAACACCGACCTGTGGGGAGAGGACGAGTACAAGGAGGATGAGAATGCAGCCTCGTTGAAAGTGGAATCCGGAAGCGGTGAATTCACGGAAACGATGACGTTCGAATTCGCCGACCTGAACGGGGATAATGGTACCCTGGTCCTGCGTTGGGAAAAGTCGAAGATCGCACTCCCCATCGTGACCGATGCCACCCAGCAAGGGCTGGCGAACATCCAGGAAGCGTTGGCCAAGCCCGATGCCAAGGCGGGGGCCTACGGCAGCAGTGCACGTTTCTGTTTGGACCGGAACGTCATGACCAAGGAAGCGTTGGTTTGGGCCCGGAAGAGCGTATCGATGGACAAGAAATACTGGACCGTGCATACCCTCGCCCGCGCACTAGCCGCCAATGGGATGACCGAAGAGGCGATCGCCACCGCGGAAGAGAGCTTGAAGATGGCGCAGGAAGAGAAGAGCGAGGCATACGTGAAGATGAACCGCGAGAGGATCCAGGAGTGGACGAACGCAGGGAAGTGAACCACTCGCGCATAGGTTTCGAAGCCCTTCCTCGTGGAGGGCTTCGTCGTTCAGGAACTGCCCTGATCGAATGACGCTCCCATAGGATCCGGGTGATCGAAGGCCCGGTGGTCCGTGCCCCTTGAGAAGGAACTCCCCCCTGAAGGTCCCGTTGACGGGCATCAGGGGGGAGTTGCAGCCTGCTCTTACGGCTAGTTCAGCGTCACACGCCGTACGGTCGCGCTCGTGCCATTGGAAATGCGCACGTTGTAGATGCCATCGGCGAAACGCTCCAGGTCCAAGGTCGTCATGCCCGTGAACTTCATGGTCAACAGCGACTCGCCGAGCATGTTCATCACCTCCGCCGTGTACGTCTCGTTCGTCGTGGTGCTGATGTGCAATATGCCATTGGTGGGATTGGGGTAGATGCTCACAGCATCCAATTCGTGGTTCTCCTCCACACCGATGCCGGTGTTCGTGCTCAATCGAATGGCCCACGCCGTGCCATTACCGCCATAGAGGTTCTGGTTGGTCGGAGGGTCGAAGGGGATCCAAAGAGCACTGGCGATATTTGGTTGTGGTATGGTGGTGTCGTCCAACACGAAGACGTCCGCCTCGCCGTCCCCTTGGAACAAACTTGCGACCACGAAGTATCCCCCAGGGGACAGGGAGAACGGAGCATCGAACGGGATCCCCACGACACCGGCGATGCTGTCCGCAGCGGTGATGACGTGTGGGTCGCTGGATTGTGTAAGCGGTTCGTTCACGACCGAGGGTGTGGCCAGCACATCGGCCGTGTCCAGGATGCTGATGAAGATGGAACTGCCCGTTTCGGTGGCGGGACCCAAGGCGATCTCGACCCCTGTTACGGTGAGTGTGTTGTAGATCTCATAGTAGTTCAGCAGTTTCACGTTCTCCGTGTTGTCGGCGAACGAACCGGATCCGATCTGTTCCAGCGTTTCCGTTCCCTCGGGATGCAAGCCGATGCCGTCCAGGGAGTAGGTGTCCTGGGTCACCGCGAAGGTGCGCACCTTGCTGTTGTTCGTGGGGTCGAGGTCCTGGGCGACCTGATCACTGGTCAGTGAATAGTCGACCGTGTACAAACCTGTGGCCAGCTCCGGAAGGTCCGGGTCCTTATCGGTCGTCACCGTATCGGAGGAGGCGAGCATGCTTACACCGGCCGTGTCGGAAAGGACTTCATTCCCATCTTCATCGGTCACCACATGGTCTACGATGATGTTCGTTTGGGTGGCGGCGCCGAAGTTGATCACCACCGCGCCGACGTTCAACGTAGCGGGTAGTTGCGTGGTGAGGACACGACCATACTCCTCACCATTGCCGGTGGTCGAAACATAACCCAGGTCCATGATGATCTCATGGTCCGGCAAAGGAGAAAGCTGGAGATCATCGATAGCCCAGTAGTATTCCCAGTCCCCCTGCCATTCGAATTGGACGAATACGGTCGGCTGGTTGGCGGCTACGGAGGTGATGTTCAAGAGGACCTCCTGGGGGTTTGCCGAGAAGCGCGAACACGGAGGCGTAGGATCCCCGGCCACCAGGCAGGGGAAGGGCAGGAACTCGGTCCAATCCGTTCCGTTGGTGCTCACCTTCACCTTGCAGAACTGGTTCGCGTTGTTGTTGAACACACCCAAGGTGCTTTGCATGGATAGCATTACCGTGGGTTGTCCCGAGCAATCGATCGCGTTCGTCGTGAGCTTCGTCAAATGTTCCGAGGCAGGAGCGGTGGTCAGCCCCCTATCGGAATTGGCCCAGATGTAGCCGTTGGAAGCGCCGGAAGCGTTGAACACACCGATCTCCGGGAAACTGCCGGATGCGGCATCCACCGCGGTCGGGTCATCGGACCACTCGAAGTATACGGGGTCGTCCGTCTGTGGGGTGAGCTCGTCCACGTTGGTCCAGCCGGCTGGAAGGGCTCCGCCGGAAAAGTCTTCCGTGTAGAAAGCGGCACGTTCAACAGGTGTGCGCCCAGCGGGATCGGCAAGTCGAGTTGGAATGTGCGTTGCGGACATGGTCTTGCCAGGATGCACGGCCTTTCTCGCCGAGAAAGAGCCGTTCTGCTGGCCGACAACGGGCCCTCCCATGAGCGCCAAGGCAAGGGGCAGTGCATAGCGTTTGGTCATGGTATCCATCAGTTGTTGTTGGTCTTGTTTCTGATGGATAAAGGAATGTGCGGCCACCAGCCACCACCAAGTGAATGGGCCGTACCGTGCGGACCATGACGGATCCAGTCTTGGACGATGGTTGACCGATGGTTGGGCCCGGCGGTGTGATCGGAGCGTGATGATCGGTTCGCGGGTCCACCGCTCGTCCTACGCGGATCGTTCAGGGTGGTATAAAAAGAGAACTCCCCCCTGACGGTCCCGTTGCCGGGCATCAGGGGGGAGTTCCAAATTGCTCTACGCTTAGTTCAGCGTCACGCGTTGCACTGTTGCGCTGGTGCCGTTGGAAATGCGCACGCTGTACACGCCATCGGCGAAACCAGCGAGGTCAAGTGTGGTCATGCCCGTGAACTTGGTGGTCATCATCAGCTCGCCCAGCACGTTCATCACCTCCACGGTGAATTTCTCGTTCGTCGTGGTGTTGATGTTCAGAATGCCGTTGGTCGGGTTGGGGTACATTGAAACGCCTTCCAACTCGCTTACCTCACGAACGCCAATGTTCGCCGCGCTGGTCAAACGAACAGCCCAAGCCGTACCGTTGCCACCGTAGAAGTTGATGTTATCGGGTGGATCGAACGGGATCCACAATGCACTCATCAGCGCCGGCTGTGGTACGGTGGTATCATCCAGGATGAAGACATCCGAGGGGTCGCCATTGTCGTCGGTACCGGCGAAGCAACTGGCCACCACGTAATACGCGTTGGGTGTCAGTGGATAGTCCTCATCGAAGGCAATGGTCACCACACCTGCGTCGATATCCGCTTGGGTGATCACGTACGGAGTGGTGGATTCCACCAAAGGTTCGTTCACTACGGCCGGGGTAGCCAGAACATCCGCAGTGTCAAGGATGCTGACCAGGAGCGAGCTACCGACACCGGTGGCAGGCCCAAGAGCGATCTCCACACCGGTAACGGTCCAGTTGTTATAGATCTCGTAGTAGTTCAACAGCTTCACGTTCTCGGTATTGTCCGTGAACGAACCGGAACCTACTTGTGCCAGCGTTTCAATGCCTTCGGGGTGCAAACCGATGGCGTCGCAGGAATACACATCGGTGGTGTAGGAGAAGTGGCGCGACCCGCTGTTATTGGTGGGGTCGAGGTCCAACGCGATCTGGTCGCTGGTCATGGTGAAATCGACCGTGTATTGGCCTACTTGGAGTTCGCCAGCACCGGGCAATGCCTGGTCCACGTCGAAGAAGAAGGTCGAGTCGGGCTCGATCAAGGCCTCAGTAGCGGTTGCCGGACCAAAAGCAACAGGACCGGTCACGGTTGCAGTGACGGTCACGTTCGTCTGATCCTCACCGCCATAGTTGTAGATACTCGCACCGAAGTTGATCGTCGGACGAGCTTGAGAGAGCGGAACGCGGCCGTACTCCTCACCCGTGCCGGTCTGGGAGGTGAAGGCGTTGGACATTTGGATCTCGTTGGGCGGCAAGGGGGAAAGTTCGAGATCATCGATGGCCCAGTAGTATTCCCAGAGACCCTGCCACTCGAACTGCAGGTAAACCGTTGGTTGGTTCGCCGCGACCGAGGAAATGTTGATGTTCACGGTCTCCGGATTGTCCGAGAAACGGGAGCATGGAGGAGTGATGGCACCACCCGCGGTGAGGCAGGGGAACGGGAAGAAATCCGTCCAATCGGTACCGTTCGTGCTCACTTTGATCTTGCAGAACTCGAGTGGATCATTGTCGAACGCACCAATGGTACTCTGCATGGACAGCTGGACCGTCGGTTGGCCCGAGCAGTCGATAGCCGATGTGGTCATCACGGACAAATGCTCGGTACCCGGAGCCGAGGGAAGCCCGCGATCGGAGTTCACCCACAAGTATCCGTTGCTCGCACCATCGGCCAGGAACGACAGGATCAGGGGTTGCCCGGCAGCCGCTGCCGCCACAGCATCGGGATCATCGGACCATTCGAAGATCGCTGGGGGTGGATCATCGGGGCCACCGACCGGGGTCAGGAGGTCTTCCGTGGTCCAGCCAGCAGGTAGAGCACCATCCGAGAAATCCTCGGACCAGAATGCCACCCGTTCACCCGACTGCGCGGGGGTGGGACGCACAGGGGTGCGGAAGTACTCCGTACCCGTGTAGGCTTTGGTTCGTGAGGCGACGTCCGGGGCTGTCGATATCCCAGCATGCTGGGCCGAAGCACCGCCTCCGACCAGCACGAGGGCCAGTGTCGGAATGTAGAGTTTGCTCATTGGGTTTTTAGGTTGTTGTAGGTCAGGGTTGAATGGCAAAGGAACGCATTGGGACGGGTGGTTCCAAGTGTTTTGGAAAGTTCCCCAGGACCGGTCTTTATGGGATTCTTAATGGTCTCCGGACCCTATGGAGCCCCGGTCGTCTAAGCCCGTCGACATCCCTGGCTTATTGGTCGATCCCATTCGTCGGTTCAAAGCCATCGATACGGCGCGTTACACGACCATTCTTGCACGCGTTAGCTTGGCCAATGCGCTCCCTGTTCCACTTTCGGTCGAGCAAGAACGGCTTGGAGCAGCATCGCTGAAAGGACCACCAACGCCGGAGCAATGAGGTTGTACCATAGGAAGGCGACCTCGATGGGGTCGTGTACCACGCTATCCCCATCCATGATCGCGAAGACGTTGTAGTGGTCCAAGGCGTAATGGGCCAGTACCAGGACCTGAACGAACACGCCGGCAACGAAGACCGCCGTTCCCTGTACGTGCTTGATAAAGAAGGCCACCAGGAAGATGCCAAGGATCGTTCCGTAGAACAAGGAACCGAGAATGTTCACCGCTTGGATCAGGTTCTCAAAGAGCGGGAAGATCGCCGCGAAAAGCAGAGAAAGGATACCAAAGGCCACGGTGGCCCATTTGGTGGCGATCACCCGGTCGCTCCCTTCATACTGTTTGCGGAACACGTCCACTATGGCAGTTGTGGCCAGGGCGCTCAACTGTGAACTGGTACTGCCCATGCCCGCGCAGAAGATCATCGCCAATAACAGGCCGATCACACCCACCGGCAGGTGGTCCATTACCCAGGTGATGAAGATGTAGTCCTTGTCGTTGGTGTCGGCGCCCTCGATCGTGCTGGCGACCGCATCCTGGTACCCCTCGCGCACGCGTCCATCCTGTTCCAGTGCTTGGGAAAGGACAATGGCCGCCCGCTTTTCTTCGTCGGTCCTTCCCGATCGATGCGCCTCCACCCAGGCACCCGCCATGCCGGCGATCTCGGTGTTCAGCAAGTCATGTCGGGCAGCCATGGCACTGGCATTCGGGAAGGAGGTGGCGATGTGCCCAGGACCTGCTGTTCCGCTTCTTTCCGCGGCAATGTTCTCAACGGCCTGTCGATTTGCCTCGTTCCAATGCACTGGGCTCGGGTTGAAGAGATAGAACACGAACACGAGCACCCCGATCAGCAGGATGAAGAACTGCATGGGGATCTTCAGCAGCCCGTTGAGCAACAGCCCCACGCGCGCCTGCCGGATGCTCTCCCCGCCGAGATAGCGCTGCACCTGGCTTTGATCGGTTCCGAAGTAGGAGAGTTGCAGGAAGAAGCCACCGATGAGGCCGCTCCATAGTGTGTATTTGGTCGCAGGGTCCCACGACGTATCGATCACCTGCATCTTGCCCAGGGCACCGGCGAGGTCCAGGCTCTCGCTGAAGCTGACAGAACTGCTGAGATAATGGACGAGCAGTCCGAACGCCACGAAGAGTCCGCCGAACATCACGGCCATTTGTTGTTTGTGCGTAACACCTACGGCCTTCGCACCGCCAGTGGTCGTATACAGGATCACCAGTCCGCCGATAAAGGCACAGGTCCAACTCAACGGCCAGTGCAGCACCTTGCTCAACACAATGCTGGGCGCGTAGATCGTGAAGCCTGTGGAGAGGCAACGCTGGATCAGGAACAGGATCGCCGTGAGCAGTCGTGTGCGTTCATCGAACCGTTTGCCGATGTATTCATAGGCCGTGAAAACGTTCGCGCGATAGAAGAGCGGAATGAACACCCAAGCGATCACGACCATCGCCAGCGGAAGCCCGAAATAGAACTGCACGAAGCCCATGCCTTCCAGAAAACCCTGGCCGGGTGTGCTCAGAAAGGTGATCGCGCTGGCTTGCGTGGCCATCACGCTCAATGTCACCGCCCACCAACGATCTTCATTGTCGCCGCGCAGGTAGCGCGAAGCCGTACGCGTGCCCTTGGTCTTCCAAACGCCATACCCCACGATGAAGCCAAGGGTGCCGAGGAGGATGAACCAGTCGAGCCAGTGCACTGCAGGGGTGGGTGTGAGGAATGTGGAGTGAAAATGTAAAATGTAGAATGTAAAATGTAGAGGTGCGAATGGGTGGACCTACCAGCTTGGCGTCACTTCCTTGGGTTGTTGCGTTCGGCGGTCTTGACGCTGGCGGTGAAGATGGCGACCAGTTCGCCGCACTCTTGGATCAACCAGGCGTGTTCTTGGTTCTTCACGTCCATCATGCCAGCGAGGACCTGTACGCGGAGGTTGTTCTTTGACTCCCGCAGTTCCTTCAGCGCGACGCTCATCTTGTGGATGAAGTCCTTGGATGATTCCGCGCCTTGGACTTCGCCGTAGTGCAGCGCTGGTGCTGTTCCGCTCCGGAGCAGTTGACCTGCCAAGTGATTACCCGCCTTGGTGTTCGGCATATTGTCCGTGTGCTTCACCACCGCCGCCGCGAAGACACAGCATCGTTCTTCCAGATCGTACTTCCGTTCCATCACCCAGCAATTTGAGTTTCTACATTCTACATTTTACATTCTTCATTCTTTTCTCTTCACTCCATCACTTTCCTCCCCTCGGGCTGATCAGATTTGCAAAAAGCCGATACGCTCCCGGCACTCCCGCCGGCAACTGCCGGAAGAAGCTGATGCCCGTGTAGATGAAGCGCCCTTTGCCGTGGTCGCAAGTGATGAGGCCGCCATTGAGCGGTTGTTCGCCGGGGTCGTTCCATGCGATGAGCGGTGTGTACTTGTCGCCGAACTCGCCGGCGAAGTAGAGGCCGCGCTCCTGGACCCATTCCTCGAAATCCTTCGCGGTGATCGCGTTCGGCGTGGTGAGCAGCGGGTGCTTGGGATCGAGGAAGGTGGGTGGCGCTTCCTCCACGGTGACGCGGTCGCGGGTGATCTTGAAGGGATGGGGGCCGAGCGTAGCGGGATCGATCTGGAAGTCTTCCACACCGGAGACCGAGAAGCGCGGCGAGGTGTTGTACTGCACGATGAGCGTGCCGCCTTGCTCCACGTATTGCAGCAGCAGCGGGTGCAGCTCCTTCATGCCCTTGGTGGCGTTGTAGGCGCGGATGCCGGTGACGATGGCGTCGTACTTCTTCAGCTCCTCAAGCTTCGCGGAAGCTGGCTCAATGAAGTCCACGATCACGCCCAATTGCTGGATGGCTTGGGGAACGTCATCTCCGGCACCCTTGACATAACCTACCCGCTTGGCCGTGGTGACGGCGTCCAGCGGCACGATCTTGAACTTCGCCGGTGTGGAATAGACCTGTGGCATGAGATGGTCGTACGTGATGGTGCGAAGGGTTCGTCGGTCCGTGAACGATGCACCTTGAACGCTTGCCTCGAGCGTGCCTTCCTCGCAACCCTCGTCCTTGATGAACCGGTAGCTGGCGCCCACCTTGTCACCCTCGCGCAGATCAGGGATCGGTTGCATCATGGCGTCCATTTTCCAGCCATAGGGCATCTCGCAATGGACGATGCAATCCTTGAGGTCCGCAAAGGCCTCGATCCCGAGGTCGACCTTCTGCGTGTCCTTCACGGCCATGAACGCGGTGCGCTTCGGGTAGATCGACGTGGAGGGTATCACGTGGCACTCGCGCACCAGTTCACCCTTCACGCGGTCGACCCAGCGATGCATAACCGGCAGCGACCTGATGATGCGCGGGCCGTTCTCGAACTGCAGTGTACAGGGCACCACGAAGTGGACCGGTAATGCAGGAACCCCGATGCGTTTGGGGTCCTCGAAGCGGTAGAGGTCGTTGTGAGGCAGTTCGAGCCAGAAGGGGCCATCGGGCTCCGCCGGGGCTTTCAACGTGAGCGGTATGGTGGTCGAGCGGTTGGGTTCCAGGGCGGTCGATGGTGCCGCACCGGTGCTTGCCGTGGCAGCGCACGGACGGCGTGCCACGATGTGGAGGTCCACCTTGGCCTGGGACTCCACTACCACGGTGGGCAATTGGCTCAATGCCTCCATGGTGATGCCGTGCACATCGAGCAGCAGTTGTTCCACTGCGGCCTGCTTCTTCGATAGCCAGTTCGCATCGAGGGTCTTGTCGCGTTCGCTGAGTGCCTGATGAACGGCGATCAATGCAGGCGCGGAGGATTCTGGTGAGCCGGTGGAGTAGGCCGAGATCATGGCGTTGATCCGTTGCTCCATCGCTGGATCAGGCACCCGACCCCAGGTCATATCGATCCCCTCGAAAATGTCCCTCGTCTTCGGCCGGTCACCTTTGATCAGCTTCAGGTACTCCAGCATCTCTCCCCGCGTTTCCGCCGCACCGAAGCCCTGGCTCTTGTGCATGCTGCGGCTGCGTCCGGCGATCTCCGTGTAGCTGAGGCCCAGCAGCGGGTCGTAGCCGCCCACGTCCACGCTGAACCAGTCGGGGTCGTTCTTTGCGATGTCAGCCAGGTCTTTCTTCCACCAGGTGCTTCCGTTGAAGAAGAGGCGGCGCGGCTGCCACACCTCCAGGCCCTGTTGCAGCTGCTCCGGAAAGGCCTTGGGATCACCGGCGAGATCGAAGGCCTCCTCGGCCAGGATGGCGCTGGCCTCGTGGTGGCCGTGCCCCGCGCTGCGGTCCGGCGCGAAGCGGGTGATGATCACATCGGGCCGGAACATGCGGATCACGCGGACCATGTCGCTGAGCACTTCCTGCTTGCCCCACTTCTCAAAACTCTCGGCGGCGTTCTTGCTGTAGCCGAAGTCCACCGCGCGTGTGAAGAACTGTTCACCGCCATCAATGCGGCGCGCTTCCATCAGTTCCTGCGTGCGGATGATGCCCAGTGCATCGCCCAGCTCGGGACCGATCAGGTTCTGTCCACCGTCACCGCGCGTGAGGCTGAGGTTGCCGGTGCGCACCTTCTTGCCGTTGGCCAGCCAGGCGATCAGGCGGGTGTTCTCGTCATCGGGATGCGCCACGATGTAGAGCACGCTGCCCAGCACGTTGAGCTTCTGCATGCGGTGCAGGATCTCGGCGGCGTCGGGTTGGGCCGGTGGGCGTTGGGCGGAAGTCGTGAGCGGGAGTTGGAAAGAGGCGAGTGCGAGCGCGGTAAGGCGCAGGACGCCGGACAGGCGGAAGTGCATGGAGCGAAGGTAAAGGTGTGCTACGGGCCTCAAGCCACAAGCCCCAAGCTTGGTCCCATCACGGAGCAAGCTTGGGGCTTGAAGCTTGTAGCTTGAGGCTTTGACCTCACTTCTTCACCGTCTCGTACGCGCTCGTATCCACGCCGAGTTTCTTCAGGCACCGGACGGAGTTGGCTTTCACGTTCTCCGCTGGGTTCATGCTCAGACTTTTCTTGAAGGCTTTGATCGCGGCTTCCTTGTTGCCGGCCATCATGTAGCCTTCGCCGAGACTGTCCTGCGCGTTGGCGTCTTTGGGATTGCGCTTCACATTCAGCTCGAACATTTTGACAGCTTCTTCTTTCTCGCCTTTGTTCAGCAGTGTGTACGCGTAGGTGTTCAGTTGCGCGTTGGTGGCACCCGCGATCATCGTTTGCTTCAACGTTTCTGCTTCCGCGGTCTTGCCTGCGGCTTTCAGCATATCGGCCTTCAGGCTCTGGTTCTCGAAGTTGGCTTGAAGGCGTATGCTGCGGTCCACGTAGTTCATCGCTTGTTCTCCGCCGATCTTCTCATCGTAGCAGTAGCGTGCGGCTTCATACCACGGTTCCCAGTTATAGCTGCTCAGTCCGCGCAGTTGATCATCCATTCGGGCGAGCACCACGGCATGCACGTCCACGCCGATCTTGATGGGCACTTGCATCTCGGCCCAGCGCAGGGTGAGCGTGGCGCTGTTGGCCGTCACATCTGCGAATTCATAGGTCAGGTTCTCGGTCATTGGGCCGGGCTCCTGGCTTACCTGCGCACGCACCACATCCTTCTCCTTCACGTAGTAGTACGAACCCCATGCCTGGTGATCGCTGCTTAGGATGATGGTCCACTTGTCCTTGCCCGGGATCATGTGCAGGCCATAGGTGCCCGCCTTCACAGGTCGACCTTCCACGGTGAAGTCACTGCTGGCGGTGAGCACGGTGTTCTCGTTGGCACCGGCACGCCAGACCTGATCGTAGGGCACCACATCACCCCATATCGTGCGGCCTTTCACCGATGGTCTGCTGTAGGTGACGGTGAATTCCGAAGTGCCGATATGTTGTGAGACCGAGGCGGCCTGGCTTTCAACGGGAAGGTCCAGGAAGGTCCATTGACCATTCATGCGCAGAGGATAGGCTGCGACGATGAGAAAGGCGCAGGGAACGAGTATTCTTGAACGCATTGAAATCGGGGTTGGAAGGTTGGATCTACACTGGCTGACGACACGGCACCGTTCGCGGCGGATGTACGGTTCGGTCGGGGATGGGTGTGCTGCTGGCCGATCGCCCCATTCCGGAAGAGTGCTGTCCAATGCATAGCGGTCGGAGATGGCCGTGAACGGCAAGGCGTCGGCCAAAGGCGCAGTTGGGCCCGGTCAGACGGATTGTTCCTGCAGCGCCTTCGCGATCTGCTCCTTGTAGCTGCGGCCGCTCACGATGCGTTCACCGTTCGCCATGCTGAAGATGAACTCGTTGTTGCCGCTGTAGCGTGTGTTGCGGATGTGGGCGATGTTCACCAGGTAACTGCGGTGGATGCGTAGGAAACGGGCCGGGTCCAGTTCCGATTCCACGGCGTTCATCGTCATCCGGTACAGGTGGCTCCGGTCCTTCATCTGCAGGCACAGGTAATTGCCTTCGGCGCGCAAGAACACGATTTCATCCACGTTGGCCTTGTACTCGCGGCCCTTTTCGCGGATCGTGAAGACCTCGGTGTACTCGCTTTTAGCATGCATATGCTCACGCATCAGGTCGAGCAGCTTGCCCGTGAGCTTGCTGTTCATACGCATGTCGATGTGCTTCTTCGCTTTCTCCAGCGATGAGAAGAAGCGGTCATCATCATACGGTTTCAGCAAATAGTCCACGGCATTGCGGTCGAAGGCCTTCAAGGCGTACTGATCGAAGGCGGTGACGAAGACCACGAAGGGTTTGCGGTCATCGTCGATCCGGTCAAGGGTCTCGATGCCGTTCATCTGTGGCATCTGAACGTCCAGGAATATCAGGTCGGGCCGATGTTTCTGGACGGCCTCCAAGGCTTCCATGCCGTTCCGGCACTCGGCCACAAGTTCCATCTCGGGGTCCTGTGCCAATAGACGTTGGAGGCGGGCGCGAGCGGCAGGTTCGTCGTCGACGATGATGGTACGGATGTGCTTCATGGTCTTCGCTGGGTTTCCGGTTCCGGTTCAGGTGATCGTTCGAGCGGGAGTCCGATGCGGACGTGGAAACCACGTGCTTCGGGAGAGGAGATGGTGAACGAGGATCGCTCCCCGTAAAGGAGTTGCACGCGGTCGCGCACGTTCCGTAAGCCGATTCCGCCGTTGGCCATCGCGTGGATGACATCGGAACAACCCTTGCCGTTGTCCACGACCTCCAACCAAATACGGTCGCCGTCCTTGGAAGCCTTCACGACGATGTGGACGCTTTCGTTCGTGAGGTCGGGCCCGTGCTTGATGGCGTTCTCCACCAAGGGCTGCAGCACCATGCTCGGGACCTGCATTTCACGCAATTCCGCAGGGATGTCGAAGTCCACGTGTAAACGATCGCGGAAACGCATGGTCTCGATACCGAGGTAGTTCGCTATGTAGTCGATCTCGCGTTCCAACGAGACCTTGTCGAACTGGGTCTTGTCCAAGGTCACACGCAACAGCTGGCCCAATCGGCTAAGTACGGTGCGTGCATCCCTGATGTTCTCGTCCATCAATGCGCTCACGGTGTTCAGGGTGTTGAATAGGAAGTGCGGTTGCAGCTGTTTCTTCAGCGCGTTCAACTGGCTTATCTGCAGCTCGTTCTTAAGGTGGAGCAGTTGTTCATGCTCCACACGCTGCAAACGAGCGTTCTCCAAAGCGATCACGACACCCATCAACACCCAGTATTCCATGACACGTGACAGGACCGCTGGGGCCAGGGCGCTGTAGGCCCAGCTCCGGTTTGCGGGGTCGCTCAGGTCGAAGTCGCCGATGCGTTGCAGGATGCCGTAGTAGATGGCAGAGGTCACCACTTCGTGCAACGTGGCGATCACCAGGCTGAGCCCGATGTGGATGAGGACGGTACCCAGTATCGGTTTCGATTGGAAAGGCCAGCGGCGCAGGATCGAATACACCAAAGGGCAGAGCAGCGCCCAAAAGAGGAAGTTCAAATAGGGGACCGGTGCTTCGCGCCACCAGTTGAACTCGCCCATGTTCTTCAGGTCGGCATACACGAAATGGTGCATGTAGGCTTGGAAGAGGAAGAGCGTGGCGAGCACCCCGGCCGTGATAAGGATGGTCCGGTACCGGATGGGTGTGCGTTTGAAGTAGCTCATTCGATCGCGCGGTGAACGACCCCGTTCCCGATGCGAAGGGAGGCGGGGCCGTCCATGGAGGATGACGTACCAGGAGCGTTCCTGCGTTGCGCCGCCTCCGGAACCAAACTAGACCGGTAATGTTCCCAACCCCAAGTGGAACGTGATGAACGGCAAGGGGTGGGACGAACGGTTGGTCCCGGAAAAGAGCTCTGAAGCCCGCCAGAACAGGCTTTCCGAAGGAACAGCATGCACGGACCGGAACGCCATGGTAGGAAGAACGGTGGCCCTGAAAGAAGCAGCCACCGGTATCCGGTGGCTGCATGGAGGTACGGTTCCAGGCCTACCCGATGTTCACGGTGAACGTCTGTCCGTTCACGTTCACGCTGAACGAGCCATCGCAAGTGCCAGGACCATAGTCGATCGTTCGCACAGGTCGGTTGGCCGGTGTGACCTGTACCGTGCCTTGTGTGATCCAGGCACACGATAGCGCCACGCGCAATGCACTGGTGATCGCAACCGTATATGCAGCACCGTTCCGGTTCACGCCACTGCCACTACCGGTGATCAGGTACACATCATCCAACAATTCCGGCGTGTCCGATCCTTCGATCCAGGTACGTGTGCGCTGCGCTTGGTGGGTGGCGGTCCAACTGCCATCCGCAGCGGTGAGCGATCCGTTCACCACGATGGCGTAGCGCAGGTGTCCGTTCCCGTCCGGGCCCTGGTTCGTTACGGTCTTCGTGCCTTGCACCAGGTTATCGTTCACGAAATAACCTTGGGGTGTGATGGTGATCACCGTACCCGGCTCCCGGTACCGTCCGGTGTAGCTCACCTCGATGCGGCCCCTGCGTTGACGGCCATTGCCGGCCGTGCAGTTGACGGCGCCGAAGTCCACCGTCATGGTATGCGGCATCGCGATCGTATCGAACGTCACCGTCGGGTCGCAGAGTTCGCGCAGCCCGTTGGCATCAATGGCCTTGTCCACCTGGGAGAGCATGTCCGTGAAGGCGTCGTCGGCCTTCGCGTTATCGGTGGCGCTGGTGTAGTCCAGGTCCACGACCTTATCGTCCTTGTCCTTGCGGCAGGAGGTGAAGGCGAGCAACGTGGCAGCGAGCAGGCAGGGGAGAAGCGTTCTCATGGCAGGCGTTTGTATCCGTAGGACGCGATCACCATGCCAAGGTTCGATCGCGAGCATGATGTTCCTTTGAACGGAGGACCTTTCGGATGGTTCAGTGCGCCCGTTCCAGCACCACGAAGCTGAAGGCGTGCGCGTGGCGCTCATCGGCCTCATGCCGTTTTCGTTCAAGTTCCTCCCATTCGTCCCCGTCCAACTTGGGGAAATGCGTATCTCCTTGCACATCGGCATGCACGACGGTAAGGTAGAGCCGGTCGACCAGCCGCATGGTCAACGCCTCGCGGTAGATCTGGCCACCACCGATGATGAAGGCTTCGCTCTCGTTCGCGAGGTGTGCGATCTCCAGACCGGCGTTCAACGAATCGACCACCAGGGCACCGGGGGCCACATAACCCCTGTTGCGCGTCACCACGATGTTCACCCGGTCCTTCAGCGGGCGGTACTTCGCAGGAATGCTCTCATAGTTCTTGCGACCTGTTATCACATGATGGTCTTTCGTGATGCGCTGGAAGTACTTCAGGTCATCGGGCAGGTGCCAGGGCAGGTCACCCTTGTTGCCGATGGTGCCGTTCTGCGCCACGGCGGCGATGGCGGAGACGATCATACGCTGACGGCCGCTTTGATGTGCGGGTGCGGATCGTAGTCCTTCAGCGCGAAGTGTTCGAAGCGGAAGTCGAACAGATCGCTCACGCTCGGGTCGATCTCCATCTTCGGCAGCGGACGAGGCTCACGCGTGAGCTGCAATTTCGCCTGCTCGATGTGATCGTTGTACAGGTGTACATCACCGAAGGTGTGGACGAATTCGCCGGGTTCCAAGCCGCAGACCTGTGCGATCATCAACGTGAGCAAGGCATAGCTCGCGATGTTGAACGGCACACCGAGGAAGGTGTCCGCGCTGCGCTGGTAGAGTTGGCAACTGAGCTTGCCGTCAGCCACGTAGAACTGGAACAGGCAGTGGCAGGGCGGCAGCGCCATGTTCGGTACATCGGCCGGGTTCCACGCGCTCACGATCAAGCGGCGGCTGTCCGGGTTCTTCTTGATCATTGCCACCAGGTCGCTTATCTGGTCGATCGTTCCACCATCACGCGCGGGCCAGCTGCGCCACTGGTAGCCGTAGACCGGACCGAGGTTCCCGTTCGCATCGGCCCACTCGTCCCAGATCTTCACGCCGTTCTCCTGCAGGTACTTGATGTTGGTATCGCCCTTCAAGAACCAGAGCAACTCGTGGATGATGCTCTTGAGGTGGAGCTTCTTCGTGGTGAGCACCGGGAAGCCCTCGGCGAGATCGAAGCGCATCTGGTAGCCGAAACAACTGATGGTGCCGGTCCCGGTGCGGTCGGTCTTGCGTGTGCCGTTGTCCAGGATGTGCTGGAGCAGGTCGAGATACTGTTGCATGTGTATGCCGCGAAGGTACGGGCGCGGTGGAGGGATCGAAGTGTTGTTGAAAAGCCGTGAACGCTCACTCCATCACCGTTTCCACGGGAGGCCTTCGCAGGCCGGGCACCGAGTCGATCAGGCGGTTCTTCATGCGGTCGTAGAACGAGCGGCCATCAACAGCGTGCGCCACCACCGAAGCGATCATGCTGGCGTACATCAGTTGGAAGATCACACTGTGGCGATCGGTCATTTCCAACACGAGGATCGCGCTTGTGAAGGGGGAACGGGTGACGCCGGTGAGGAAGGCGCACATGCCACCGAGGATCATCATGTTCAGCTCGCCGCGATCCTCGCCGAACCAATGACCGAACAGACCACCGATGGAAGCGCCCGTGGTGAGCGATGGTGCGAACATGCCACCAGCGCCACCGCTACCCGTGCTAACCATACTTCCGAAATAGCGGCCCACCACGTTCTGCCAGGTAGGCGAGACTTCCGGTGCGAAGAGGTAGTTGTCCAACAACGTTTCACCGCTGCCAAGCGAGTACGTGCCGAAGCGCCACACGATCACGGCAAAGGCGAACGCACACGCCAGGACGAAGATGCCTTGTGCGGTCCAGCTCTTCAGCGCGCGGCGGATCTTGTCCAGCAACAACATGCCTTTGCACGACAGAGCGCCGAGAATGCCGCACACCACGCTGATCGCAAGAAGCTTGTACATGAACGATATGCCGACCGTGGCCACTTTCGGATAACCGAGCAGGAGATAGGGGCCGAGCAGCCATTGCGCCGTCATACCGCTCAGGATCACCGAGCTCAATACCGCCGTGCGGAACTTGGCGATGTGCGTGCGCGTGAGCTCTTCTATCGCGAACACGATACCACCGAGCGGGGTATTGAAGGCCGCACTTAATCCTGCAGCGCCACCGGTGATCATCATCACCTTGCGGCTCACCTTCGGCCAGAACGGTGGCAGTAGTTTGTGCACGGTGCGGTACACGCTACCCGCGATCTGCAATGTGGGCCCTTCACGCCCCACCGCCCCGCCGCCCAGCACCATGGCGATGCTGCTCACGACCTTGACCAGGATGATGCGCACGTTGAGAAAGCGCCAGCTGCCGTCGTTCTTCTCCTCGTCGTTGCCCACTTCAACGGCCGCGATCAATTGCGGAATGCCGCTGCCGCCGGCCATGGGAGAGAAGAAGCGCACGAGCCACCAACTGGTGAGGAATGCGATGGGCGCGGTGAGGAAGACGAGCTTGGGGTCGCCCGTTATCAACGAGCTGTTGAAATGCTCGGCCCATTGGAAGAGTTTCGCGTAGCCTACGGCCACCAGCGCAGTCAGGATCGCACTGGTCTGGTAGGGCAGCGCAAGCAGAATGAAATTCTTCGCCTGGCTGTTCCACGCCCACACGCGCACACGCTCCAGCCAGGCCCAGACCCGTTTCTGGATCTTGATGGGGATGGAACGATAGCCACGTACTTCCATGCTCAGGCGCTAAAAGTAGCGGCGCCTGCAGCCGTCAACGATGCGGTCGCACAAAGAGATCAACAATCCAGGAGTGTTCTACTGGCCCACCTTCGACGCGTCGATCAAGGCGTAGCCGTACGTGGTCTGCCGATCGAAGCACTTCACCAGGAAGACCCTGCCGGTATTGCCGGGGATCGAGCCTGTCGGGCACGGTATGTAGCCATCGGGATGCATCAACGCTGTTCCTTCGGCCACCACCTTGCCTTGTGTGTCCAGCGTTACGGCCTTCAGCACACCGGCCTCTGCAGGGCTGCCGATCTTGTCCTTCTTGCCCTTCCCTTTTCCCTCATTTTCATCAACGGGCGCCTGTCCGGAAACATTGATCGCATCCAGGCCTTTCGGTGTGTGGTCGTAGAGCAGGGACAGCCCTTGGTCGGTAAGGTGGATCTCCACACCTTCATAAGCCTGCCCCGCAGTGGTCATGAATGCGCGTTCGTTGATGTGTTGCCACTTGATGGAATCATTGGAGGCGATGTACGATGTACGAACATCACCGGCCAGGCGGCGCATGGCGATGGCTTCGCCCATCGGGATCTCGAAGGCAGTTTCCAGGAAGGTCTCCACCAGGACCAACCCACCGTCCCATGCCGGCATCAGGTCCACCACATCGTTGGGCACTTTGGCGGTACGCGAGGTCGTCGTCTTCTTCGCACCTGGTTCGATGGAGCCATAGGCCAGCAATTTCGTCTTGTGGATGGATGCGAGGCGCTGGTCCACGAGCGGCGTGGTCTTCAGCTTCGGATCCGCCGGATCGAAGGTCATCACCACACCGGGTTGGCCCGTGAGCGAACCGTACCGGATGGCCATGGAGACCTTCCCACCATCGCGCTCGCACATGCGCGCCGTGGAAACGAAGTCCTTGTCCACAAGCAGGTCCTTCACGGTCTTGCCATCCTCGGTGATCGTGGTCAAGTGGATCTCGTGGCACATCTTGTCGCTCACCTGCTCTTCGGTTTCGCACCTGTACAGGTAGGTCAACAGGTGTACCGTGCCATCGTTCGCCAGGCTGATCTGGTGGATCCTGCTGCGTAGGTCCATGTAAGGCAGCTCTTTCGTTCCGCTCCACAATTCCTTGAAGTTCCTGTCGAGATAGGCGCACCAGAATCGTTTGTTGCCTTTCTCGTCCAGGGTGAAGTTGTTCAGGAGGAAATGCTGGCCGTCCGGTGAAGCGATGATGCGTTCACTTTGCGCATAGGACAGCCCTTTGTTGAAGAGGATCGGATCGGGCAGGGATCGCATGGCGAGCGAGTTCGAAGCGTTGCTGGAGAGCGGGAGTTCGCTCGTCGCGACGCGCGTGATCTTTGCAAGAGCGGGAGCACCGCTCGTATTCACGGCGCCGATCGCGTACTCCGTAGCCTTCTTCCCCTGTGAGGCGAGCAGGCAGTGCAGGGTGCCGTCCACGATGAACGGTGCCAGTCCATTCCACGTCAAGCCATCGAAGGTGTAGTTGTTCAACGCCAGTTCATCCGTCGGCAAAAGTTGTGCGTCCAGGCGCACCACCTTGTGGACAAGGCCGTCCTCGACGTAAAGGAGCGCCTTGCTGTCATCCACGAGAACACCTGCCACGACGGTGTGCAGGTCACCGGTCGCGCCTTTCGCGATGCGGGTGAACGGTTTGCCCACTTGAACGTTGGCCGTCTGGCCCAGCCCGAGCGTTGCGATCAAGATGGCGACGAGAGGGAGGATACGGCGTGGTGTCATGGCGAAGCGGGTTCTGTCCGGTGAAAGTAGGTGGGTGGCCAATATCCGTGCCGCGTCCGGCATACCACTACGAACATCGTTCATGGAACAACCATGCCGCCTACATCAGGATACCGGCCAATGTCGCGCTCATGTAACTCGCCAATGTTCCGCAAAGCAGGGCTTTCAACCCCAGTTTCGCCAGGTCCGCACGGCGCGTTGGAGCGAGTTCCCCGATGCCACCGATCTGCATGCCCACGCTGCTGAAGTTCGCAAAGCCACAGATGGCGATGGAGACGATGAGCAGACCTTTCTCCGTCATCACCGGACGGGTGCCATCGCTGAGGTGTTGGAAGGCGAGGAATTCATTCACGGTCAGCTTTTCACCCAGGAGCGTGGCCACGTTGGTAAGGTCTTGGGATGGAACGCCCATCGCCCAGGCCATCGGGGTGAAGAGTTTTCCGAAGATCCAGTCCAGCGTGAGTGCGAAGTCCAGTCCGCAGGCGTGTCCGATCGTGGTCATCAAGTAGTTCAGCAAGGCGATCAAGGAGATGAAACCGATCAGCATCGCGATCACGTTCATGGCGATCTTGAACCCATCGCCCGCACCGTGACCGATGGCGTCGATCACATTCACGTAGTTGCTCTTCACTTCCAGTTTCACGTTGCCCATCGTCTGGCTCTCCTCCGTCTCCGGCCACACGATCTTGCTGATCACCAATGCGCCGGGTGCCGCCATCAAACTTGCGGCGATCAGGTTGGCGGCGAGGTCCATGCCAGCACGTTCGGCCATGCCCACGTACACGATAAGTATGCCACCGGCGATGCACGCCAACGAACCGGTCATGCTCGCAAGGAGTTCGCTGCGCGTCATGCCTGCGAGGTAGGGGCGGATCATCACCTGCGCTTCCACCTGTCCAACGAAAGCGCTGGCTACGTTGCTCAAGGCTTCGGCACCACTAACGCGCATCACGAAGTTCATCGCCTTCGCCACGATGCCCACGATGAACTGCATCACGCGGATGTGGTAGAGGATCGCGACCAGCACACAAACGAGGATGATCGTCGCCGTGATGTTGAAGGCGAAGATGAAGCCGCCGCTCATGAAGGTGCCGATGGTGCCATCGAAGTGGTCCACACCGATGCCGCCCCAGACGAACTCAGCGCCTTTGCGTGCGGCATGCTCCACATCGCCCATACGACGGCCGAGCCATTGGAAACCGCTCTTCACGGCGTCCACCTTGAATATCAGCAGGGCGATCAGGATCTGCAACCCGAGCCCGCTCAATACCAGCCGGTAGTTGATGGCCTTGCGGTTGTTGCTGGCCAGGAAGGCGATGCCAAGGATCAGCGCGACGCCGATGAGTCCGGTGAATCGTTCCATGCGTATTCCGTTTGCCGTGAAATGTAGTGCGAACTTCTTGGACTAGTCGGGATCGCGTGGACCAAGCACATTCCGTCGCACCCATCGCGGGAGCAGGATCAAGCCAGCGACGATGTATGGGTAGTAGCTCATCAATCGCCAGACCAGGGCCAGCGCCGGGGCAAGGCCGGTGGCGATGAAGAGCCCGAGGAAATCGTTGAAGATGAACTCGGCCAGGCCGCTGCCACCCGGCGTTGGACTGAGCAGCACGATGATCCCCATGATCACCTGCTTGCCGTAGATCACCGCATCGCTGTTGAAGCTCATGCCGGGATGGAACGCATGGAGGATACAATTCACGATGGAATAGCGGGCGGTCCAGGAAACGAACGTCGTGAGCAATGCGGGCCACCAGTACTCCCAGCCGCGTTTCTTCAAACCGTTCGCCGCAATGATCAGCTGGTCGCCCGTCGTGACCATGCCTCGCCGCCAGCGCCGCAGGATCGGAGCGGAGAATATGCCGACCAATGCCCGCTTCACGAACATAGGGTTCACGAACAGCGCGTAGCCAACGAACAATTTGTAGGCGAGGATGCCGAAGTAGACGGTCCAGAACCAGACATAGAAGCCGGTGTCCCACGGACCCGAGCCGGTGTCCATGCCTGCGAAGAGCGCTTCGCGGCCAACGGTGAAGTAGACGAGCGGCGCCATCACCGCCAGGAAGATGCCATCGAGGAACGAGGTGAAGGTGATGATGGTGACGCTCTTGCCGGCCTCTACACCCTCGCGCGTAAGGATCAGGATCGCGAAGAGGAAACCACCACCGATGATACCCGGAGCCAGGGCGGATGCGAACTCCCACAACATGATCACGACGAAGGTCCGCCACCAATCCAACTGGCGGTCGGTGAGGTGCCTGATCCGCACCATGTAGGCATAGTCGCGGATCCCGACACTGATCGCGGCGAGGATCATCCAGAACGTGGTGTGCCACGTCCATTCCACCCGCTCAAAAGCCGCCCGATCGGCGTTGCGCCAAATGAGGAAACCGGTGATGCCCAAACCGATCACCACCGGTAAAAGCACCTTCCGGGTGCTGAACGAACGCAGGATCTGGCTATCGTCTAGACGCATCCGGCGCTAACATAGGTCGAAGCGGACAGGGTTGATGCAATGTGGTCGGCTTTGGTGGTGTGGGCGTAAAGCCGCATCTTGGCGCTTCACCAAGCAGGACATCATGGCCAACAGGATCTTTGCTACCAAGTCGATCGAGCAACTGATGCGGTCCGGCTCGGACGAAGGCGGGCATACGCTGAAGCGAACGCTCACGGCCACCAACCTTGTTGCGTTGGGGATCGGCGCCATCATCGGCACGGGCATCTTCGTGCTCACCGGCACGGCCGCAGCGAACCATGCGGGGCCTGCGCTCACGCTCTCGTTCATCGTTTCTGGCCTGGGCTGTTTGTTCGCCGGGCTGTGTTATGCGGAATTCGCCTCCATGCTGCCCATCAGCGGCAGCGCCTATTCATACTCCTACGCTACGCTGGGTGAGTTCCTTGCCTGGATCATAGGCTGGGACCTCATCCTCGAATACCTCTTCGGTGCGAGCACGGTGGCAGTGGGCTGGAGCGGTTATGTGGTGAGTTTCCTGGAAGGCTTCGGGATCCACATGCCCAAGGCGCTGACCTCGGCACCTTTCGTCCACGATCCGACGGGCTGGCACTCCACGGGTGCCATCGTCAATCTTCCGGCGGTGTTGATCGTCGCGCTGATGACCTGGTTGCTCGTTCGCGGCATCAAGGAATCGGCACATTTCAACAACGTGATCGTCCTGATCAAGCTCGCTGTGATCCTGCTCTTCATCTTCTTCGGGATGTCGTATGTGGAAACGCAGAACTGGTTCCCGTACATTCCCGAGCGTGTAACGGATGCGGCCACAGGCGTTTCGCGTTTCGGCTGGCAGGGCATCCTCGCCGGGGCCGGTGTCATCTTCTTCGCTTACATCGGTTTCGATGCGGTGAGCACGGCCGCACAGGAAGCGAAGAACCCACAGAAGGACATGCCGAAGGGTATCCTCTACTCACTGCTGGTGTGTACCATCCTTTATGTGGTCACCGCTGCTGTAATGACCGGCATGGTACACTACACGGAGTTGAACGTTCCCGCGCCGATCGCCCTGGCCATCGATTCCGCAGGTGGTGCACTGGCCTGGCTGGCACCGTTGATCAAGATCGGCGCGATCGCGGGTCTGAGCTCGGTGATCCTGGTGATGTTGATGGGCCAGCCCCGCATCTTCTTCAGCATGAGCCGTGATGGTCTGCTCCCTCCGGTGTTCTCGAAAGTGCATCCGAAGTTCCATACGCCACATGTGACCACCATCCTGACCGGCTCGGTGGCGGCGGTCATCGCAGGCTTGTTCCCGATCGGTCTGCTGGGTGAACTGGTCAGCATCGGCACCCTGCTGGCCTTCGTTATCGTGTGCGTGGGCATCATCGTATTGCGCAAGTCGCGTCCGGAAATGGCGCGCCCGTTCCGTACGCCGCTGGTGCCCTTGGTGCCCATTATCGGTGCGTTGATCTGCCTGTTGCAGATGGCCTTCCTGCCGGTGGATACGTGGATCCGCTTGATCATCTGGATGGCGATCGGCATTACGATCTACTTCACCTACGGCCAGAAGCACAGCAAGCTCCAGAAAGGACTATAGGCTGAACGCATGGGCAACTTCCACCGCTCGCTCGGCCTCTGGGACGCCACCATGCTCGTGGCCGGTTCCATGATCGGCTCCGGCATCTTCATCGTAAGCGCGGGCATGTTGCGCGATCTCGGTTCACCAGCGTGGATGCTTGTCGCGTGGGTCGTCGCCGGCGTGTTGACCGTTCTGGCTGCCCTGAGCTACGGTGAACTCGCGGGCATGATGCCGAAAGCGGGCGGCCAGTTCGTATACCTGCAACGCGCCTACGGAAAGCTGACGGCCTTCCTCTATGGCTGGACGGCCTTCACGGTGATCACGTCGGGCATCATCGCTGCGGTGGCCGTGGCTTTCGCGAAGTTCAGCGCGGTCTTCTTCCCGGTGCTTTCACCGGAGAACATCCTGGTGGATCTGGGCTTCGTGAAGGTCAGCTCAGCGCAGGTCTACGCCGTTTCAGCGATCCTTTTGCTCACCCTCTTCAATACGCGCGGCGTGGAGAGCAGCAAGACGTTCACCACCATCTTCACCACGGCGAAGATCGTGGCGGTGATGGCGTTGATCGTCGTAGGTCTCGCCGTGGGATCGGGAACGGATGTGCTTGCCACCAACTTCGGCCAGGGCTGGGATGCGTTCAGTCTCGGGAAGGATGGGGCCATCAGTCCACTTACGGGTATGGCACTTTTGAGCGCGTTGGGTGTCGCCATGGTCGGTTCGCTCTTCAGCAGCGATGGCTGGAACAGTGTCACCTTCATCGCAGGCGAGATCAAGGAACCGCAGCGCAACATCCCGCGCAGTCTGGCGCTTGGCACCTTCATGGTAACGGCGCTGTATGTGCTCGCCAACATCACCTACCTGGCGCTGCTGCCCAACGAAGGCATCATGCACGCCGAGGCCGATCGGGTAGGCACTGCCGCGGCACAGGTGATCATGGGTCCTGCGGCCGTTTCGGTCATGGCCATCCTCATCATGATCAGCACCTTCGGTTGCATCAACGGTTACGTGCTCGTTGGCCCACGGATGTACTACGCCATGGCGAAGGAGGGCCTGTTCCTCAAGCAGGCCGGGGAGTTGAGCAAACGGGGTGTTCCGCAATGGGCGCTCTGGGTGCAGTGCATCTGGTCGTGCGTGCTCTGCTTCAGTGGCACCTATGGTGATCTATTGGACTATGCCACGTTCGCATCCTTGCTCTTCTACATCGTGACCATCGCTGGCATTTTCATCTTGCGCAAACGCGAACCGGGAACGGAGCGGCCTTATCGTGCCTTTGGCTATCCGTTGGTACCCGTGCTCTACATCATCTGTGCCCTCGGCTTCTGTTTGAACCTGTTGGTCACCAAGCCGAGCTTCACCCTGGGGAGTTTGGTGATCATTGGCCTTGGAGCCGTGGTCTACTTCGCCACGATGCGTACAAAGGGGATGCAATAGGACCACACCCCTAGAAGGCAGTTGTTGAGCCAGCCTCAGTTCGTTCCCTCGCGCTTCTTGATCTCGTCGCGGATCTTGGAGGCGCGTTCGTAGTCCTCGTTATCAAGGGCCTCCTCCAATTTGGAGCGTAACTCCTCGATCGTCATGGCGGCAGCGGCCTTTTTCTCGCCTTTCCCCTTTCCTTTCGGTTCAGGGGAGCTTTCGGGTTCGGCTTCTTCGCCTTCCTCCACCTTCAGTCCAGCAGCGCTCAGGATGAATTCGTAGGTGTAGATGGTACAATCGAACCGCAAGGCAAGGGCGATCGCATCGCTGCTGCGCGCATCGATCTCCACTTCCTTCCCGTCCTGTTCCAGCACCAGCTTGGCATGGAAGATCCCTTCGACCAGGTCGTTGATGATCACCTCTTTGAGGGAGATGTTCAACGTGTCGCTCAGGTTCTTGAAGAGGTCGTGGGTAAGCGGCCGGGCGGGCTTGATGTTCTCCACCTGGATCGCGATGGCCTGTGCTTCAACACCTCCGATGATGATCGGCAGGCGGCGGTCGCCTTCCACCTCGGACAGGATCAATGCATAGGCACCCGCGTGCGTATGGCTGTACGTGATCCGAAGAAAGCGTAACTCGACCTTGTCCATGCGGCGGGGCCGTGAAGATAGGGTGTAGTTGCGAGTTGTCAGGCTGAAAGGAGCAAGGGCAGGTACAGGGGCAATGCCACCTGCTCCTGCCCCTGCACCTTGATCCCTACCGTTCCGCGTTCAGCTTCTTCGCCGCGTCGATCAGCTTCGGGAGGATCTCGAACGCATCGCCCACGATCCCATAGTCCGCAGCCTTGAAGAACGGTGCCTCCGGATCCTTGTTGATCACGGCGATCACTTTGCTCTGGTTCACCCCGGCGAGGTGCTGGATGGCGCCGCTGATGCCGACGGCGATGTAGCAGTTCGGGCGGATGGCCACGCCGGTCTGGCCCACGTGCTCGTGGTGCGGGCGCCAATGCATATCGGCCACGGGGCGACTGCAAGCCGTGGCTCCGCCGAGCAAGGTGGCAAGTTCCTCCACTGGCGCCCAGTGTTCGGGGCCTTTCATGCCCCGGCCAGCGCTCACGACGATCTCGGCCTCGGGTAGGGGAATGCCTGCCCCGGCCTTGCGCATTTCTTTCAGCGCGATGCGCGCAGGGCCAAGATCACCACTGAATTCCTCGACGGTCGCCGGACCGCCGTCCTTGCCGATCGGGATCGAATTCGGCATCAAGCTGATCACCTTTTTTGTGCTGGTCACTTCCAGCCAAGCCTGGGCTTTGCCACTGAAGACGTTCCGTTTGAAACGGTTGCCATCCGGAACACCCAACGCTCCGGCCACATGACCGGCCTTGAGCTTCGCGGCGAGCCGGGGTGCAACGGCCTTGCCCGTTCCGTCATGAACGCAGACGATCGTGTTCGCGCCTTCCTTCGCTGCGATGTCCGCGACAAGCTTCGTCAGCTGCTGTCCGTCAAGACCAGGAACGTTGCGGGCTACGATCACTTTGGCTGCGCCGTTGGCGCCCAACGCGTCAAGACCTTGCGCATTGCCGAAGGTCACGGCGGTAACAGGACCACCGGCCAGTTTGCTGGCGTAGGTCACGGCTTCCTGGGCGGCTTTGGGGATCTTATCACCCCGGGTATCGATGAATACTAGAACGCTCATTTGGGATGGTGCTTAAGGAGGGCGTTTGGGCCGGTCCGTTGACTCTTACCTGTTGGACATCCGGGCTGCTGGTCCATCGTTGTTCGGCTGCTGTTGAAGTCTACTTGTCCGACAACCAACAACCAGGAACTCCTCTTAGATCACTTTGGCTTCGGTGTGCAACAGTTCGATCAACTTCCCGGCGTCTTCGGCAGGGATCATCTTCACGGCACCCTTCGCAGGCGGCAGTTCGAAGATGGTCGTATTGGCAACGTTATCAGTAGGGGCGGCAGGCACAACGGTCAACGGTTTGGTGCGTGCCGCCATGATGCCGCGCATGTTCGGGATGCGCTGCTCGGCCATGCCTTTTGCAGCACTGAGCACGAGTGGGAGGGACGCCTCGAGCACTTCGATACCTCCGGGTACATCCCGCTCAACGGTGGCCTTGCCTCCGCCGATGTCCAGCTTGCTCACGAGCGGTACGTAGGGCAGGTCGAGCAGTTCGGCTACCATGCCGCCTACTTGTCCGCCGTTGTGATCGATGGTCTCCTTGCCGGCGATGATCAAGTCGAAGCCCTTGTCCCTGGCATAGGCGGCTACCTGCTCGGCTACCTGCAGAGCTTCCGTCGGTTGCACGTCCACGCGCACGGCCTCATCGGCACCGATGGCCAGGCCTTTGCGGATCGTGGCTTCCGTATCAGTCCCGCCGACGGTGATGGTCGTGACGGAACCAGCCCCAGCGGCCTCTTTCAGTTCAAGTGCCCGCACCAGTGCGTACCACTCGTCGTAAGGGTTCACAATGAAGGTGACACCGGCGGTGTCGAATTGCGTATTGCCATTGGTGAAGGCGATACGGGCTGTCGTATCGGGCACCTGGCTAAGAAGGACAAGGATCTTCATGGGCATTACTGGATGCTTCTCCAGCGGGCGGCAAACTTACACAGCCATGGTTCCTGTCCCACCTGTTCACAGGTTGTGTGCGTCCACGAGGCGTCCTTTCTTTGGGTCGTCCCGTCTTTGCTCAAACCCCACCTCCATGCGAAAAACCCTACGCCAAGTCTGCTTCGCCCTGTGTGTGAGCTTGTTATCAGTGGCCTCCGCCTATGCCCAAGACCAGAACGCCCTGGACTTCGACGGTGTTGATGACGAGGTGATCGTGGACAATGCATCCGCCCTCATTGCCGGAGCGTCCGGTTTCAGTTTGACCTGCTGGGTTAGGCCGTCCGAAGGTCTTGGCCATAATGGTATCGCCGGGCTGCGCGACGAAATGGAGGCCGATTTTTACCTGCTGAGGCTGGATGACACCAACGAGATCGAGGCCCGCTTCCGGAACAGCAACGACATAGCATTCTCATTGACAGCACCGGGATTGATCTACGACACCTGGCAACATCTCGCGCTCGTGTACAACGGCACGGAGTTGCTCCTGTATCTCAACGGGTCCGAGATCGCGTTCACTGCCGCTTCGGGTGGGATCACAAGCACATCCGGGACGTTCCGCATCGGCAACCTGGTCTACAACGGGGACAACTTCACCTTTAGCGGGCAGGTGGATGAGGTGGGCCTTTGGAGTACAGCGCTTTCCATTGAGGATGTGGAATGCCTCGCTTCTTCACACATCGATGGCACGGCTCCCGGACTTGAATTGTACTACGACATGGACCAGGGGATTGCTGGTGGCAACAATACGGCCATCACCGCCCTTACCGACCAGATGGGCAACGCCGATGGTACCTTGGAAGGGTTCGGACTTACCGGATCAACGAGCAATTTCGTCGCCGGGGCTGTTATCGGGGTTGCGGTCGAAGCGTCGCTTTGTGAGGGGGAGAGCTACGAATTCAACGGGCAGGAGCTCACCGAACCCGGCAGCTACACTGCAACCTTCACCTCCAGTAGCGGCTGCGATTCAACGGTGATCCTGACCCTTGTACCCGGTGAGGTGAACACGAGCGTTGTCCAGAACGGTAACACCCTCATTTCAACTGCTTCCGGTGCCGCTTGGCAATGGGTCGATTGCAACAACGATAATGCACCCATTCCAGGTGCCACCGGACAGTATTACCAAGCCACTGCGGTGGGCAGTTATGCTGTTATCGTGGACCAGGGCTGCACGGCAATGAGCGATTGTTACGATGTCACCACCATCGGGATGGAGGAACGCCAACTTCCGCTGTTCAGCCTATGGCCGGTCCCTGTTTCGGATGTCTTGAACGTGGAATTGGGACGTGCAGCGCAGAACGCCACGCTCACCATCTTGGACATGACCGGTCGAGAGGTGCTCCAGCGTACCATCGGTAATGCCCGTAAGATGGGTGTGGACGTCTCCGGGCTGCATGCAGGCGCGTATTTCGTCCGTGTGCAGGCCGATGGCGCCACGCGGGTGGTCCGCTTCGTGCGCGAGTAGCCTTGTTACCTTCGTCCCGCCACGGTCAATGTCCGGTCCTCCAGTTGGGACTTGGAATTTGGGCTTGAGCGTTGAACCTTTCCCAGCATGCGAACCGTCCAATTCCGCGAAGCCCTGAACGAGGCGATGAGCGAAGAAATGCGTCGTGATCCCAACGTCTTCCTCATGGGTGAGGAAGTCGCTGAATACGACGGTGCCTATAAGGTGAGCAAGGGCATGCTGGCGGAATTCGGTCCCAAGCGCATCATCGATACGCCGATCGCCGAACTGGGCTTCACCGCCATCGGTGTGGGTGCTGCCATGAACGGCCTGCGCCCCATCATCGAGTTCATGACGTGGAACTTCGCCGTACTGGCCAGCGACCAGATCATCAACCACGCGGCGAAGATGTTGCAGATGAGCGGCGGTCAGTTCCATGTACCCATCGTGTTCCGCGGAGGTAACGGCAGTGCCGGACAGCTCGCCGCCACGCACAGCCAGAGTTTCGAGGCCATGTACGCCAACGTGCCGGGCCTCAAGGTGGTCACGCCAAGCAATCCCTATGATGCCAAGGGCTTGCTCAAAGCCGCGATCCGCGACAACGACCCGGTCCTCTTCATGGAGAGCGAACGCATGTACGGCGATAAGGGCGAGATCCCCGACGGCGAATACCTGCTTCCCATCGGTGTGGCCAGCATCGCGCGCGAAGGCAAGGATGTCACCATCGTATCCTTCGGGAAAATGATGAAGGTCGCCTTGGGCGCTGCGGAAGAACTGAAGAAGGAAGGCATCGACGCCGAGGTCATCGACCTGCGCACCATCCGCCCCATGGACTACGCCACCATCATCAAGAGCGTGAAGAAGACCAATCGCTTGGTCGTGGTGGACGAGAATTGGCCCGTCGCCAGCATCAGCAGCGAGATCGCCTACCGCGTGCAGAAGGACGCCTTCGATTTCCTCGATGCACCCGTCTTCCGTGTGAACCAGGCCGATGTGCCTCTGCCGTTCACGCCTACGCTCATCGATGCATCGCTCCCCAGCGTACCCCGTGTGGTGAAGGCCGTGAAGGAGGTGATGTATGTGGTGAAATAGCCGAACTCAAAGTGCAGGGGCAGGACCAGGAGGCAGATGCCCCCGCTCTTGCCTCTTCGCCTTTCTCCCCCTGCACCCTGAGTTCCACCACGTTTCCTATTTTCGCGCCCGCTTTCGTCCAACGGGGACGGAACGCGCTGACGGACAAGAACATACACAACACGAAAAGACAAGATGGGAAGTGAATTGATGTACTACATCCCCCTGATGGGTGTAGTGGGCCTTGTGGTGATGATCGGCAAGGCCATGTGGGTGAACAAACAGGACGCTGGTGACGCCAACATGAAGGAGTTGGCGGGTTTTATCGCCCGGGGTGCCAGCGCATTCTTGAAGGCCGAATGGAAGGTCCTCGGTGTATTCGCTGTGATCGCCGCTGTGCTGCTCGCCTGGAGTGCTGAGCTTTCTGCTGTGGCGGAGCATACCGACTGGGTGATCGCTGTGGCATTCCTCATTGGTGCGTTCTTCAGCGCGCTCGCTGGCTGGATCGGCATGAGCATCGCCACCAAAGCGAATGTGCGCACGACGCAAGCCGCGCGCACCAGCCTCGCCAAAGGCCTCAGTGTGAGCTTCACGGGTGGTACGGTGATGGGCCTCGGTGTGGCCGGCCTCGCCGTATTGGGTCTGAGCTCTCTCTTCATCGTATTCCTTGGCATGTACGTGACCGATGGCGGCGCCAATGGCCACCAGATGATGCAATGTCTGGAAGTACTCGCCGGCTTCAGCCTGGGCGCTGAATCCATCGCACTCTTTGCGCGTGTTGGTGGTGGTATCTACACCAAGGCCGCCGATGTAGGCGCCGATCTCGTTGGAAAAGTGGAAGCCGGTATTCCGGAGGACGATGCACGCAACCCTGCGACCATCGCCGACAACGTGGGCGAC
>DEQO01000143.1 GCA_002360495.1 Flavobacteriales bacterium UBA3364 | reverse complement strand
CATACTTCCCGATCGGACGCGATTGATGATCGTGCCGTAGTGGTTCAAGGGACGATCGGCTCCGGGAAAAGTTCCAGGTAACCGGTGCGATCGTCCTGTTTGCGCAGCAAGCGAAGTCCACCGACCTCCTGCACCACGATCTCCAGCGTTGTCCGTACCACGGTTCCGGCGAGCAAGTGTCCGCCGATCGTTCGTCCGTCGGCATCGGCTACGGAAATGTGGAGGTGCATACCGTAGCGGGAAAGTGTTCCGGAAAGCGCACAGACCTCGAGATCGCCTTCCACAAGAGTGCCTTCGGTTCGGCCACCGAAGCGGATCTTGGCTTTCGAAACACTCCCTACGGAACTGACGATGGCCGCAGCCTCCATGGTGCGGTCCGAGCACCACTTCTCCAGCGTGGTCCGCACATCCTCGCCGGGAAGAATGCGCAGGACATGGACTTGGTACGGTCGGCCCGACGCGATGATCATTTGTCGAACTTGTTCGGGAACTGCTGTTTCAAGGAGGCGATACCGTCGCGCACTTTGTCCTCCTGCTCACCTTTGAAAGCGGCGACTTTTTCGGCCAGTGCCGGATCGGAGATGGCCATGATCTGCACGGCGAGGAGGCCCGCATTGCGGGCACCGTTCACAGCCACGGTGGCCACAGGCACGCCGGCCGGCATTTGCACGATGGAGAGCAGGGAGTCCCATCCATCGATGGAATTGCGTGACTTGATGGGTACGCCGATCACAGGCAATGTGGTGAGGGATGCCACCATGCCGGGCAGATGTGCCGCCCCACCCGCTCCAGCGATGATCACCTTCACGCCGCGATCCGCAGCACCTTTGGCGTAGGCGAACATGCGGTCGGGTGTGCGGTGCGCACTCACCACGGTGAGTTCGTAGGGTACGTTGAATTCCGTCATCGTATCCACGGCCTCGCGCATCGTTTCAAGATCGCTACGGCTTCCCATGATGATGCTGACCATGTTGTTGTTGCACGGTATCCCGTGCCGTTATTGTTCGTTCACTATCGGGCCTTTTTCCGGTACCACTTTGCAGTGGACCTTCGTTACGGCGATGGCCTGGTCCAGACCGTGGTGGTCTTGTGCGGTGACTGTGATATGGCCCATCTTTCGACCTGTGCGGGTCTCCCTCTTGCCATACCAATGGGCGAATGTTCCGCTCACGTGAAGGATGTCGTCCAGGCCCACCAGGCTCGCTATTCCTGTACCGCCTTCGCCGACGAGATTGATCATGGCGGCCGGTCCCCGAAGGGTGTGGTCGCCCAAAGGCCAGCCCATGTAAATGCGCAGGAGTTGATCGAATTGCGAACTGGAACAGGCCTCGATCGTGTGGTGGCCGCTGTTGTGTGCGCGCGGCGCCGTCTCGTTCACCAGGAGCTCGCCTTCCTCCGTCAGGAACAACTCCACGGCGTAGACCCCCGGCGCCCTGAAAGCTTCGGCTACACGCGCGGCAAGGCCCTTTGCCCGTTCCGATAGATCGCTCGTGATCCTTGCCGGTGCGCGTAAATGATCGACCAGATTGTAGCGCGGGTCGAAGACCATTTCAACAGGATCATAGGTCACCTGCGTACCTTCGGTGGAACGCACCACCAATACGGCCAGCTCTTTCGCGATCCCCACACGCTTCTCCAGGACGTACGGCCCATTGACCGCGTTGACGGAGCGAGGGTCGTTCCCGTCCAGGACCCACACGCCCTTGCCGTCGTAACCGCCGGAGCGGCTCTTGAGCACGGCAGGGAACAGATCGCCGTGCTGTTCGATCCCACGGAGGTCCTCGATCAGGGCGAACGGGGCCGATGGGATCTTGTGCAGCCGATAGAATTCCTTCTGCAGGCCTTTGTCCTTGATGATGCGCAACACGTCGGGATCGGGGACCACGCGTTTGCCCATCCGCTTCAATTCGACCATGGCCTCGACATTCACGTGCTCGATCTCGATGCCGACCACATCAGCATCCCGTGCGAAGCGCACAACGGTTTCCGCATCGCGGATATCGCCGACAACGAAGCGGTCGGCCAGCCTGGCGCAGGGGGCGTGCGGGTCGGGATCCAGGACGTCGATGGAAACGTTGTAACGAAGGGCGTTCTCGATGAACATCCGTCCCAGTTGGCCCCCACCGAGCAGGGCGATCGTGCGCACGGTTCCCATCGCGGCAAAGATAGACGGGGCCTGCCGTGCTGCAGGTCAGCGATGCCGTGAGAAGTGGCCCCTGCCCTTGAACTGGCTGAAGCGGTAGCCAACCGTGAGCTCGAGCGAACGGTTCTTGGGGAACAGGGCATCATCGTTCCGCAAGGCCGGGGTCATTGCCCCATATGCGCGCAATGAGAGGTCCACGCCCGATTCGAGGTCCATGCCAATGCCGCCGATGAATCCCATATCCAACGCATTGTACGAGCTTGTAATGGTGCCGGATCCCTCGGTCCCGATCTGCTGGGCAACGAGCAATTTCCCGAATTGGAACCCACCGGCCAGGTTGAAGCCGTTCCCGAGATACATCTTCAGGGAGATCGGCATTTGCAGGTAGAGCGATCGGACCATGGCCGCATCGCCATCCGCTTCGAAGTAGGTGGAACCCAGGCTGGAGAGGAGTAGTTCCGGTTGCAATTCCATTCGTGGGCCGATCCCACAGGGAACATAAAGGCCGACCGTAGCTCCGGGGATCGGGCCGGTGCGGACGTTAAGTGCCTTCACAGTACTGACGAGGAGCCCTCCCTTGAAACCGATACCGGCAGACTGCGCGTGGGAGAACACACCGAACACCAGACCAGGAAGGAGTGCGACATAACGGGGACGCATTGGCACAGCTGGGTTGGATACCTCTACGGCCGCGATCACGTCCGGTTTCACGTGCCGGTAGTCTTTTCGCCGAACTCAGGATAGGGCTCGGCGGGGACATGGAATGAAAAGACCAAGACCCTTTCGGATCTTGGTCCCTTGTGCTACAGAAGGCAGCTAGCGCCTCTCCGCTATCACTTCCAAACGCTGTATTCCGCTGGATCCCCCTTGCTGGATGCGGATGTAGTAGGTTCCTGAAGCAACGCTGGATAGGTCCAGGACGATGCGCCCGCCCGTGCCTTGTTGTTCGCTCACCAGCCGTCCCTGTGGGTCGATCAGGCGAACATGTGCGAAGGCGGGATCGACCAACTCCACCGTGACGTTGCCGGTGGCCGGGTTCGGATAGGTCCGTGCGAGCAGCTCTCCTTGTTCCTGGAGTCCCGTAGTGGTTTCGATCGTGATGCCGTAGTCCTCCGTTTCACCGTAGGCATAGGAATAACATGGATGCACCGGGTCCGGCTCTGTGTCGCCGAAGAAGACACCCCGGACACGCATACGGGTGTCCCCCAAAGGTGCATTGGCCGGTACGGTGAACGGGATCGTGCCGACCTCGGCGGCCCCGGATGTGCTGAAGGCGCCCAAACGTTCCGATTCCTCGAAGATCAGGTCCTGGTCGTAGTCGATCCATGCGCTGTAATGGTCCGGCGCATACGTGCCGCTTGTGATCGTCAGCGTCTGGCTGGCACCCCGGGTGAGGTAGGTATTGTCCGTGGCGAGCAGATCGCTGTAAGCGGGGCCATCAACGCCACCCGAGTTGGTGTTGTCGATACTGGCCAGTTGCACACCGTCGATGAAGTCACCATCCGATGGGCCGAACAAGGAGGTCGGTATGCACAGGGTACTGCCCGGGGCGTTGATCACGATACCATAGTCCTCGGTTTCGCCGTAGTTGTAGGCATAGCAGGGTTGCACCGGGTCGGGTTCACCGGTGTCGAAGAACACGCCCCGAACACGCATCACGGTGGTGCCGAGCGCAGCGGTGCCAGGCACGGTGAAGGCGATGGTCTGCGCCTCGTCCACTTCGGTGGTCGCGAACTCGCCCAGTTTCTCGGCATCCTCGAAGAGGTCGTCCTGGTCGTAGTCGATCCAAACCGCGTAGTGGTCCGGCTGGAAATCGCCCGCTTGGACCAGCACGGAATAGGGTTGCGTGCGGGTAAGCGTAGCGGAGAGGGTCGCGCTGTAGTCGCTGTATGTCGGACCACCGGTACTGCCGGAGTTGAGGTTGATGATGTTCTCGAGGACCACGGCGTTGATGTAGTCACCATCGGAAGTACCGTTCGCCGACGCGGGGATGCATGGCCCGCTACCACCGGCGCTCTGGATCGTGATGCCGTAGTCCTCCGTTTCGCCGAAAGCATAGTTGTAGCAAGGATCGGTGGGTGCTGGTTCACCGTCGTTGTGGAAAACGTTGCGCACGCGCAGCAGGGTGTTTCCCAGCGCGGCTCCGGCAGGCACGGTGAAAGTGATCGTCACCGTCTGGTTGGCCAGTGTGATCGCCGTCTCACCCAGCTTCTCCGATGCTTCGAGCACCTCATCCTGGTCGTAGTCGATCCAGGCGGCCACGTTGTCATCGTTGTAGGTTCCGCCCTGCACGGTCAGTGTGTATTGGGTACCACGGGCCAGTGCGGTGGAATAGGTGCCGCTGAAATCCGTGTACGCTGGTGCACCGACGCTTCCGGAATTGTTGTTGTTGAATGTGCCAAGGGCCACGCGATTGATGTAGTCGCCATCGGCGGTCCCATTGACCGAGGTGGGGATGCACAGGCCGGTCACCGGACCCGAGCAAGCGTTGTTCAACAAGAGACCTTCGCGTTCATTGCCGAGGATGTCCGCCATGTATGCGGCCTGCTGGTCGGTGAACATCACCGTGCAATCGCTATAGTCCATGAAGTTCTCGTACTGCGTAAGGACACCGCATTTGACCAGGTTGGTGTTGGAGCAGGAGAACGTAGGACTGTTGGAGGTCGGTGTATCCGTGAACCCATCGGAATTCACGCAGTTGCCATCATCGTCGAAGGTGTGCAGCAGGCCGAAGTAGTGGCCGATCTCGTGGGTCGCTGTGCGTGCCCCGACCTGCGTTCCGTAGTCATAGTCGATCACAAGGCCGTCGATGTCCGATCCAACGACACCGCCGAAGGGCAGGTAAGCATACCCGACGGTGATCGTACTCCCGCCTGCTCCGCTGCTGATATCACAGATCCAGATGTTCAGGTAGCTGGAGGGATCCCAAGCTGGGCTCCCGATCGGAGCGAATTTCATTTCGTCGGTCTCCGTATCGGGATCGAACCAGGTCTCCGTCGTCTGGTGGCGGACGATGCCAGTGGTGGCATTCCCGTTGGGGTCCACTTGGGCGAGACAGAATTGGAAGCCCACGTTCGCGACGCTGTTCGTGAAACTGGCACGTACGGAACCGATGTCGGAGTTGGACGCTGAGTAGTCCTCGTTCAGTTCATCGATGATCGCCTGGATGCTTCCTGTGGTGACGTTCTCGGCGCTGTTGTTATACACGACGTGTACGACGACCGGGATCGTGAAGGTGCCGCCGCGTTGGACGGGTTGACGATGGGGCATGGCCGCCAGCAGGTCCGTGGATAGGCCCTGTCGTTCCAGGTACCTTTGTGTGAACGCGTGGGAGCCACAGGTCCGTTGTGCATGATCATGGGTCTGGGCTACGCCGCTAAGGCAGGTGGCCAGAGCGAGGATAAGGGGGGCGTTTCGCAACATGGCCGCGAAAGTACCGGGATGGGATGTCCGGTTCGCAAGCGCATCCCGGTGGTTTATCAACGTGTCCGTTCCAGATCGATCAGGTAGTGGTCGGCGTACCGTGCGGTCCACCGCCAGCCAGCGGTCCGGGCATCCCAACGGGCAAGTCGTTCGAGGAACTTTCCCCGATGCCCGATCCGGTTCTCGAGGAATGTGGGTGGTACGAACAAGCCGATAGGCCTGACATTGACCACGCGGAACCGGTCATGGAAGGCGTCGATCATGATCCTTGGCGAGTGGTACCAGGTGACCGCGCCAGTGCCGCTCAGCGCAGCCCAGACAGGATCGTGCCGCCCCCTGCGGAACGCTTCCTTCCAATTTCCCCGAAAGAAATAATGGACCGTTTCCGCCAGGCACCGATCGGGCATGACCACGGCGATGAACCGCCCTCCCGGCTTCAGCGCATTCGCAATGGGATCCGCAAGTCGGTAAAGATGCGGGGCGTCGATGCAGTTGAACCCGCCGAAGTTGCTGAGTACGAGGTCCATAGGCGGGGTGGCCAGGAGGGGGAGGTCCTCGAACCCCAAGCGGACATGGTCTATCCGGTCCTCCACGCCGAACTGCCGGGCTTTCTCCCGCGCCACTTTCAACATTTCCTCACTGATGTCCGTGGCCATCACGCGGTGCCCGTTACGGGCCAGGTGGACGGCGTCAGTACCCGTCCCGCAATTGAGTTCGAGCACGTTCATGCCCGGCATGCTCAGCATGGTATCCAGATAGCCCCAGACCATTCGGCGCTGGACCATGCCGATGCGGCTGAACGTGAATTCCCGATCGTAGGCGGAGGTGTCCGGTTGAAGTGGCGAGGCCATGACGGTCGAAGCCTGAGGCTACGACACTATGAAGGTAATAATGCTGAAAGCCTTATTTCCCGGAAAGTGAGACAATGGCCTGTGCCGGGTCCTTCGCGCCGAACACACTGTTGCCTGCAACAAGGACGTCAGCCCCGGCAATGATCAGCCGCTTCGCATTCATGTCTCCGACGCCGCCATCGATCTCTATCAACGCATTGGAACTGGCCCTGGTGCGCAATTCCTTCAGTGCCGCGATCTTCGAGTAGGTGCGTTCAATGAACTTCTGCCCACCGAAACCCGGGTTCACGCTCATCATGCAGACCAGATCGATGTCGGCCAGCACATCCTCCAACACGGTCACGTTCGTGTGCGGGTTGATCGCCACACCGGCTTTCATGCCTGCCGCTTTGATCGCTTGAATGCTGCGGTGCAGATGCGGGCAAGCCTCGGCATGTACCGTTAGGACATCCGCTCCGGCATCGCGGAACGCGCTGATGTAGTTGTCCGGCCGAACGATCATCAGGTGAACATCGAACACCTTTTTGGTCAACGGGCGAATGGCCTGGATCACAGGAAGGCCGAAACTGATGTTGGGAACGAAGACGCCGTCCATCACGTCCAAATGCAGCCATGGTGCCGGACTGCGATCCACCATAGCGACGGCACTTTTCAGGTCCGTGAAATCGGCTGCGAGGAGGGAGGGGGCGACGATGTGCGACATCGGACGCGAAGGTAGTTGAACGTCGAAGGGCCGCATCAACGGCCCTTCGTCACGGTTGTCGGGTCGGGCCCGTCGATGCCGGACCTCAGCCCAGATAGGCTTTCAATACGACACTACGACTGGTGTGCTTCATGCGTCGGATGGCCTTCTCCTTGATCTGGCGCACACGTTCGCGCGTCAGGTCGAACTTCTGGCCGATCTCCTCCAGTGTATGTGGTTGGTTGCCGTTCAGACCGAAATAGAGGCGGATCACATCGGATTCCCGTCCGGCCAGGGCGTTCAGCGATCGTTCGATCTCCGCGCGCAGGCTGTCGGTCATCAAGCTTTCCAGCGGGCTCGGCATGTCATCGTTGCGCATCACGTCCATCATCGTGCCGCTGTCATCGCCATCGCGCAATGGAGCGTCCATGCTCAAGTGGCGACCGGTGTTGCTCATGCTGGTCTTCACCTCTTCCAGGGTCATCTCCAACACTTCGGCGAGTTCCGCAGCGGTCGGCGGACGTTCGTGTTCCTGTTCGAGCTTGGCGAACGCTTTGTTGATCTTGTTGATCGATCCGATCTTGTTCAATGGCAATCGCACGATACGCGCTTGTTCGGCAAGGCTCTGCAGGATCTGTTGACGGATCCACCACACAGCGTAGCTGATGAACTTGAAGCCGCGGGTCTCGTCGAAACGACCCGCCGCTTTGATCAACCCGAGGTTGCCCTCGCTGATCAGGTCGGGCAGGCTGAGACCCTGGCCTTGGTATTGCTTCGCCACCGATACCACGAAGCGCAGGTTCGCCTTCGCTAGTTGTTCCAGCGCGAGCGTATCACCCTGCTTGATGCGCCGGGCGAGCTCCACCTCCTCCTGGGCGGTGATGAGCTTCACTTTCCCGATCTCCTGGAGGTACTTGTCCAGGGAAGGGGTATCCCGGTTCGTCACCTGCTTGGTGATCTTCAATTGCCTCATCCTTGCCATATGCGCGCTGTGTATTTCGAAGAGTGGCTCCTTCAACGGTCCCCGGCCTCCCAAGGTTACCGGGGGCATGAAGCCGCCAGGGGCCTTACGTGCGCTGATCGACAGGGGTTCGGACCACGGACGTGAAAAAGGAAAGCCGCCCTTCGGGGGCGGCTCTCTTACAGGGTCGCTGTCGATCAGTTCTGGCTCGGACCACGGTCATCGCGGCGCGGACGGTCGTCACGACGCGGACGGTCATCACGGCGTGGACGATCACCTCGGTCGCGGCGATCGCCTTCCATGGCCGGTTCGCGCTCCACGTAGCCCTCCGGCTTCGGCAGCAGTACACGACGGCTCAACTTCAGCTTGCCACTGCGCGGATCTTTTCCGGTCACCTGGAACTCGATCACTTCGCCTTCCTTCAACACATCTTCCACGCGGTCGATGCGCTTCCAGTCCAGCTCGCTCACATGCAGGAGGCCATCCACACCGGGCAGCACTTCAACGAATGCGCCGTAGGGCATGATGGTCTTCACCTTGCCTTTGTAGGTAGCACCCACTTCGGCTTGTGCAGGGTTGGCGATGGCGTTCACACGGGCGAGGGCGGCGTCGATACTGGCCTTGTTCTCGCTCATGATCTCCACCACACCACGACCGTCCACTTCGTCGATGCTGATGTGCGCACCGGTCTCCGCTTGGATCTCCTGGATCACACGACCGCCGGGCCCGATCACGGCACCGATGCTCTCTTTCGGGATCTCGATGGTGATGATGCGTGGGGCGTGTTCCTTGTAATCGGCGCGTGGTTCGGCGATGGTCTTCAGCATTTCGCCGAGGATGTGCAGGCGGCCTTGACGGGCCTGCTCCAATGCTTGTGCAAGTACTTCGTAGGGGAGACCGTCCACTTTCATGTCCATCTGCGTAGCGGTGATACCCTTCGCCGTACCGCAGATCTTGAAGTCCATGTCGCCCAGGAAATCCTCGTCGCCGAGGATGTCACTGAGGATCGAATGGCGCTTGCCATCGCTGATCATGCCCATGGCGATACCGCTCACGGGAGCCTTCATCTTCACTCCTGCGTCCATCAGGGCGAGGGTGCCGCTGCAGACGGTGGCCATGCTGCTGCTCCCGTTGCTCTCGAGGATATCGCAGTTCAGGCGGATCGTGTACGGGTTTTCGGGCAGGCCGGGGAGCATCGGCTTGAGCGCGCGCCATGCGAGATTACCGTGGCCCACTTCGCGACGACCGGGGCCGCGGATCGGCTTCACCTCGCCCGTGCTGAAGCTGGGGAAGTTGTAGTGCAGCATGAAGTTCTCGCTTCCTTTCCTCGTGGCGAGATCGATGGTCTGTTCGTCCATCGAGCTACCCAGGGTCACCATATTGATGGCCTGGGTCTCACCCCGTGTGAAGACCGCGCTGCCGTGCGTTCCGGGCAACACGTCCACTTCGCTCCAGATCGGGCGGATCTCGTTGGTCCTGCGACCGTCGAGGCGTTTGCCGTGATCGAGGCACACGTTGCGAACGGCTTTCTTCTGGGTCTTCTTGAAGAAGCGGGCGAGCATGGCCTTGTCGGTCTTCTCCTCGTCGCTCAAGGTCGCCAGGCAGGCATCCTTGATCGCTGCGAAGCTGGCACCGCGCTCTTCCTTGCTCGTCGCGTTCATCGCGAGGTCGTAGTACTTCTGGTAGCAGAAGCTCATGATCTTCTCGCCGATCTCCGCGATGTTGTTCTCGTGGCTGTACGTGCGCTTCACCAGGCTCTTCGGGACCATGGCGCCAAGCTCATCAAGGGCGATGCACTGTTTCTGGATCGCCTGGTGTGCCAGTTTGATCGCTTCGATCATGTCGGCTTCCTGGACCTCCTTCATTTCACCCTCCACCATGAGGATGTCGCTCTTCGTGCCGGCGACGATCAGGTCCAGATCGGCACCTTCACCTTCCGCGAACGTCGGGTTCATAAGGAACTTGCCGTTCACACGGGCCACGCGCACTTCGCTCACAGGTCCGGCGAAAGGAATGTCGCTCACGGCCAGCGCAGCGGAAGCGGCGAGGCATGCGATCGCGTCGCTCTGGTTCTTCTTGTCCGAGCTCATCAGGGAGATCACCACCTGGGTGTCGCCATGGAAATCGTCCGGGAAGAGCGGGCGGATGGCGCGGTCCACGAGGCGGCTGGTGAGCACTTCGTGATCGCTCGGGCGTGCTTCACGTTTGAAGAAACCACCGGGAAAACGGCCGGCAGCACTGAATTTCTCGCGGTATTCAACCTGCAATGGCAGGAAGTCGATACCCTCGCGGGCTTCTTTCGTGGCTACCACCGTGGCGAGCAGGATGGTATCGCCGAGGCGTACGGTAACAGCACCGTCGGCTTGTTTGGCCAGCACCCCGGTCTCGATGGTGATGATCTTGCCATCGCCCATGTCGATGGTCTTGGTGATTCCTTGTGGTCTCATGTTCCTCTTTATTGTTTCCTATTCCTCTTGTTGGGCGTGAGATCTCACGCCCTGTCCTCTTTTGTTATCAGGCGGTAGATCTCCCGCCGTGGGTAAGAAAAAGGGGTGACCGTTCCCACGATCACCCCCGTTCGATCAAGTTGTCGCTGTTGCTGCCGCTCTTGTCGCGGGGCGCATGATCACTTGCGCAAGCCGAGCTTGGCGATGATCGCGCGGTAGCGGTCGATGTTGTACATCTTCAAGTAGTTCAAGAGCTGTTTGCGCTTGCCTACCAGCGTCATCAGCGCTTTTTCAGTGCCGTGGTCCTTCTTGTTGGCCTTCAGGTGTTCCGTCAGGTGGTTGATGCGCTCGGTGAAGAGTGCGATCTGGCTTTCGGCCCCGCCGGTGTTCTTGTCTGAACCCCCGTGCTGGGTGAAAATGGCCTTCTTGGCCTCAGTGGTCAGGTACATGGTCGTGTCAAAACAGGCCGCGAAGATAGACTTTTCCGGGATCGGAAGGAGGTATCCTGGGCCTGACCGGTACAATTTCCCGCGAACGGGCGGCCAACACTTCCGAGTGGGTAATGAGGTCCGTCGCTAGCTCCTGATCATCAGGAATGTACGTGCTAAAAAGGCCTTCAGGTCCTTGCGGGGGACGATCTTGTCCAGAAAGCCGTGCTCCAGGACGAATTCACTGGTTTGGAAGCCTTCAGGCAGGTCCCGACCGATGGTTTCACGCACGACGCGGGGACCGGCGAAGGCCACAAGTGCCTTAGGCTCAGCTATATTCAGGTCGCCCAGCATGGCGAAGCTCGCCGTTACACCGCCAGTGGTCGGGTCTGTCAACACGCTGATGTAGGGCAGTTTCTTCTTGGCCAGCAGGGTGAGCTTGGCGCTGGTCTTGGCCATTTGCATCAGGCTGAAGCCGGCTTCCATCATGCGGGCACCGCCGCTTTTACTGATGATGATAAGCGGGCACTTGCGCTTAAGGGCCTGGTCCACGGCCATGGCGATCTTCTCGCCCACCACGCTGCCCATGCTGCCCCCGATGAACCGGAAGTCCATGCAGGCGATCACAACGAAGTGCTTGTCCAATTTGCCTTCCGCCACCCGTAGGGCATCATTGAGCTCACTGTCCTGCCGGCTCTTGACCAATCGGTCGGCGTACTTCTTCGTGTCCTCGAACTGGAGCGGGTCACCCGCGATGAGATCGGACCCTATCTCCGTGAACTTGTGGTCATCGAACAGGATGGCGAAATACTCCGCGCTCCCGAGCTTCTCATGATGGTCGCATTTCACACAGACCCAGAGGTTGTTCTCATGGTCTTCCGAGGTCATGATCTCGGAACACTCGGGGCACTTGTACCAAAGGCCTTCGGGTGTTTCCTTCTTCTCCTCCGTACTGGTGGTGATACCCTCCTTGACGCGTGTGAACCAACCCATGGCGATCCGTTCGATAGGACGAAGATGAGCAATTAGCAATGAGCGATCAGCAATGGCCGTCACATTGCGTACCGCTCATTGCCGATTCAAGCGATGGTGATCGACTTGTCCAGGTACACGTCCTGGATCGCGTTCAGCAGGGCGATGCCTTCGTTCACCGGGCGTTGGAACGCCTTGCGACCGCTGATCAGCCCCTGGCCTCCGGCGCGTTTGTTGATCACGGCTGTGCGCACGGCTTCGGCCATGTCGCTGGCACCGCTGCTGGCCCCACCGCTGTTGATCAATCCGATGCGCCCCATGTAGCAATTCGCCACTTGGTAACGACATAGGTCGATCGGGTGATCGGTGGTGAGCTCGCTGTACACCTTCTTGTGCGTCTTGCCGTATCCCGGGATGGCATTGTATCCACCGTTGCTCTCGGGGAGCTTCTGCTTGATGATATCGGCCTGGATCGTCACGCCCAGATGGTTGGCCTGGCCGGTGAGGTCGGTGGCGGTATGGTAGTCCTTGCCATCCACTTTGAAACCGTTGTTGCGGATGTAGCACCAAAGGATGGTGGCCATGCCCAATTCGTGCGCATGCTGGAACGCATCGGCGATCTCCGTGATCTGGCGCGTGCTTTCGTCGCTGCCGAAGTAGATCGTTGCGCCTACGGCCACGGCACCCATGTCCCACGCATCCTTCACGTTCCCGAAGAGCACCTGGTCGAACTTGTTCGGCAGGGTCATCAGTTCGTTGTGGTTGATCTTCACGATGAAGGGGATCTTGTGGGCGTACTTGCGCGCCACGCTTCCCAGTACACCGTACGTACTGGCCACAGCGTTGCAACCACCGTCCAGTGCGAGCTTCACGATGTTCTCACCATCGAAGTAGATCGGGTTGGGTGCGAAGCTGGCCGCACCGCTGTGCTCGATGCCCTGGTCCACTGGCAGAATGCTCATATAGCCGGTGTTCGCCAGACGGCCGGTGCCATAAAGCGCCTGCATGCTGCGCATCACCTGCGGATTGCGGTTGCTGTGCGCGAAGCTGCGATCGACGAAATCAGCACCTGGCAGGTGGATCATCGACTTGTCGATGGTCTTGCACCGGTGTTCGAGCAGGCTGGCTGCGTCGTTGCCCAATAGTTCGTCGATCTTGCCCGTTTTCAAGGTCTCCATAGCTGGTTCGCTGTTTCGGCCGCGAAGGTAAGGATGGGGGCGAGGCGTTGGCAACCGTGAGAATTCAAGGAACAGCTTGAGAGGGGGCGGACGGAAGTCTTTGCCCCTGCTCCTTGCACTAGAATGGATAACCGATACCCAGGTTGAAGTTGAACACGGCCTTGTAATCGACAGGTGCTCCGGTCAGTTCCTGGAGCTGCGCCTCATACTTGTCCTTCGGCTGGAACAGCCAACGTTCCCCACGCGGTAGGGAAGGGTCTTTCGTCTGGAGGCCCAGATCGAAACGAACGATGAAGAAATCGAAGTTCAGGCGAGCGCCTACACCGGTGCCCACACCGAGTTCGCTGATGAAATCACCGACCTCGAATTCGGCACCCGGTCGGTTAGGGTCCTTGTTGCGTATCCAGATGTTCCCCACGTCCGCGAAAAGCGCCCCCTCCAGATAGCCGATCAGTTTGAATCGGTATTCGGCATTGCCTTCGATGCGGATCTCACCGATCCGGTCATACGCGAAAAGGGGTGCGGAATACGAGCCCGGTCCCAATGACCGTGCCCGCCAAGCGCGCATTCCGTTGGCGCCGCCGCCGAAGAAACTCGTCTCAAAGGGAAGTACGTTCAGGTTGGCGAGCGGGATCCCGATACCTGCTGCCACGCGGAACGCCATGCTGCTTCGGTCATGGATGGTATGGTTCACGCGAAAGTCGTTGTCGAGCTTGACGAATTGGGCGTATCGGATGCCGGCGACCGTGTAGTATTCGTGGCCGGTGGTGTCCGTTTCGGTCGGTTTGGAAGACAACTTGTGCAAGCCGCGCAGAAGATTGCCGGAGGTCTCCACCGTTGCCTTGTAGTACCGGACGGTCCGTGATCGCACCACCCCTTGCGTGTTCCAGGTGAAATTGGACCGTCCCCCGATGATCATATGATCGGTGTAACTGTTCTTGTACACCGGGTCGTTGGATCCTTGGAGGAATTCATCGAACTCGGGGCTCGTCGATGGGATCTTGATCACACTGAGGTCGACCGGGTATAGGCCGATGGACTTGGTCCGGGTCTCGTTCCATTCCATTCCCAGTGATGCCCGGGCCAGGGTGCGTATGAAATCAGGCCGTCGTTGGTAGTTGTAGAGGGTATTGAACAACAACCTCGATCCACTCGATTGTTTGAAGAAACGTGTGAACGGGCGGGGAAAGCCGATGGTGACCTCCGGTCCGATGGCGATCGTGTTGAAGAACGAGTTCTGGCCGATGAGCGGTTGGTTCGAAGCGGTGGAGGTCCCGGTGAAGCTCTGTTGGGCTTCCAGACCCAGGTTCATCTGGCCCTGGATGTATCCCAGCGTGCGAAGTAGGTTGCGATGCCTGTATCCGACGCTGATCGTGGTTCCCAGGAATCCACCCCGGTTGGTCATATAGCCTTCCAGGGACATGCTCTGCTCTTTGCTCGGCAAGAGTGCGATCTCCGCATTCACGAGCCCCGGTCGCCCCGTGCCTGAGGTATCATAGGTGAGTTCCACGCGGTCGAAAACGCGAAGGCCCGTCAATCGGCGGTACGTGTTGTCGCTGTTGCTCTGCTGGTATCGTTCGTTCGGGCGAAGGAACACGGAGCTCAGGAGGGACTTCGGTCTGTATGCCAAGGCATCCTGGTAGAGGATGGAATACCCTTGGAATTCGGTGGTGTCCAGCGGAACACCCCGGTCATTGCGTTGGGTCAGGATCGTTACGTCCTTGACCGTGTAAATGGTGCCTTCACGGGTGTCCTTCAAACCGCGATCGGTGTTTGCGTAGGGACGTTCGGCCCGCAGGATGATGTCCACCTGGTGGTCCCCCACGGCCGTGTCCGCATCATACACCACCAGGTCACGGGTAAAGAACAGGTACCCGAGTTCCCTCAAACGCGCCGTGATCCGCAGCCGCTCGGCATCCAGGACGTCCGAATCGAACCGGGCCCCGGTCTTCAGGAGGCATTGGTCCCAGGTCTCCTTGATGTAAACTTCAATGGTGGGGTCATCCACGATGAAGGAGATGTGGCGATAGCGATACTCCGGTCCGGGTATCACGGTGTACTCGACCTCCACCTTGGGTTGCGAATAGCGACGTCCACGACCGGTACCGAACCACTTCCGATGGTTGTGATGGACTGAATCCTGGACCACCGCCTTGAAGAACCCTTCCTTCTGCAAGTACAGTCGGAACTGCTCCGTGGTGCGCGCGGTAAGGTTCGTATCGAGCAGCACAGGTGGTTCTCCGGTGCGCGGTCTCGACGATCGATCGCAGTGTTTCTCGCGTTTCCCTTTTGCCAGCCGCTCCACGTTCCGCTGTGCACACAGACTGTCGTGACGCAAGCGTTTGAGCAGCACGGTTTGCGGGTCGCGCAAATTGTACAATCCCAGATAGAACGGGACACCGAGTATCCGCTTGTTCGACTTCTGCTTCACGATGGCGGCAAGCTCGTCCGGATCCACGCCCTCCCCGGACAGGAGTATCCGGTTCTCTTTCAACAAGTAGTCGCCCTCCGCCACGCGTTTGGTGGGATCGCAGCTCCCGAACAGGACCAGGGCAAGCAGCGGGAGGATATGACCTGTTGGTGATCGCAAGGAGAGCGTCCGTCTGCCTATTTTGCGCTGCTGCCAAGCCTGCCGCAGGAAGGGCAGCGCCAAATATACCCAGCCCCCTTGAGCACCAAGACCTTGCTGAAGCATGCCCGTTCGCTCCAGCAAAAGAAGTTCCGGGATCTGCATGCGGCGTTCCTGGTGCAAGGTCCGAAGCTGGTACAGGAGCTGTTACGCAGCACCTGGTCCATCGATTCGATGATCGCCACTGCGGCAGCGGCGGAGAGATACACCCTCCCCGGCGCGGTCATTGTCCCGGATCATGAACTGGACCGGATCGGCACCTTGGACAGTGGGAACGAGGTCGTCGCGGTGGTGCTGAAGGCGCCCGCCTCACCGATCCAGGACCTGGGGCCCGACGAACTGGTACTGGCGCTCGATGGCATCACCGATCCGGGCAACTTGGGGACCGTTGTGCGCATCGCCGATTGGTTCGGGACCGCCCGCGTATGGTGCAGCTACGGAAGCGTGGACCTCTACAATCCGAAGTGCGTGCAGGCCAGCATGGGTGCGATCTTCCGTGTGCGTGTGGACCAGGTGGACCTACCGGTGCTTCTCGAACAGCAACGCTCGAAGGGTGCTGCGCTCTATACGGCCACCATGGAAGGACGCTCGGTGTTCGAGGTGGATCTGAAGGGCAAGGCCGTGCTGGTCCTGGGCAGTGAATCACATGGTCTTTCCGCTGATGTCCGGGCCTTGGCCTCGACATCGATCGGGATCCCGGGCGGTGGCGGTGCCGAGTCGCTCAATGTGGCGATGGCCGCCTCGGCATTGTGCATGGAGTTCGCCCGTCAACGGCGCATGGCATAGCGCTGCGCGATGCAGTCGGCTACGCGCTGTCCATCCATCGCCGCACTGACTATTCCACCTGCGTACCCGGCACCTTCACCACAAGGGTACAGGCCACCAACATCGACATGTTCCAGTGTGATCGGGTCGCGCGGGATGCGTACGGGAGAACTGGTACGTGATTCCACGGCCACCACCACGGCCTCGTTCGTGCGGTAGCCACGCATCTTCTTCCCGAATTCCTTCAATCCATCGCGCAATCGCGAGCCGACCGCCGCTGGCAGCAATTGGTCGACGCGATAGGGTACGATGCCGGGCGGATAGCTGCAATCAGGAAGGTCCGAGGAGTTCCTGCCCGTGATGAAATCCTCCATCCGTTGCGCAGGTGCGGTCTGCTTTTCACCGCCAGCGCTCCAGGCGGCCTGTTCCACCTGTTTCTGGAACCTTGCTCCGGCGAGCGGATCATCGTTCGCCCCGGTGGTCGGAATGGTGACAACGATACCCGAATTGGCGAAAGGGTTGTTGCGCTTGCTCGGGCTCCATCCGTTCGTCACCACCTCGTCGCTCGCCGTTGCACAAGGCGCGATGATCCCCCCGGGGCACATGCAGAAGGAGTAGACGCCGAGGCCCCGGACCTGATGGACCATGGCATAGCTCGCAGGTGGCAGGTAGGGGTCGCGTACCGTACAGTGGTACTGTGCAGCGTCGATGATGGCCTGCGGATGTTCGATCCGCACACCGAGTGCGAAGTCCTTGCGTTCGATGCGGATGTGCTTTCGCAGCAGCAGATCGAAGATGTCCCGTGCCGAATGTCCGGTCGCCAGTACGACCGCTTCGGCGAGATGCTCCTGTCCATCGGACGTGATGGCTCCGCGCACCATGTTGTCGCGGACGATCAGGTCGTCGACGCGCGAGTTGAAACGTACGTCGCCACCGGCCTCCACGATGGCCTCACGCATCGCGGTGATGATGTGCGGAAGCTTGTTCGTACCGATGTGCGGGTGTGCATCGACAAGGATGTCCGGTGATGCCCCGAACGCGACCAGGGTGTTCAACACCGCGCTTACGTCACCGCGTTTATGGCTTCGCGTGTACAGTTTGCCGTCGCTGTACGTTCCGGCCCCGCCTTCACCGAAGCAGTAGTTGCTCTCGGGATCCACCACGTGTAGCTTGTTGATCGCCGCGAGGTCGCGGCGCCTCGCGCGCACATCCTTGCCACGTTCCAGTACGATCGGGCGCAGCCCTTGTTCAATGCACCGCAGCGCGCTGAACAAGCCGGCAGGTCCACAACCGATGATGATCACCGGTGGTCCACCGCGCACATCGGGAAGCGGGTGGCGCGTAGCTGCATCGTGCGGTCCATCCTCATCGGAAACAACGACACGCAGCCGGACCAATGGCTGCTTGCTCCTGGCATCGATCGATCGTTTCAGGATGCGGGAGGAACGCACCAAGGCGACGGGGATATCGGCGGCTTCGGCGGAAGCCTCCCGGACAAGGACCGGATCCGTTGCCTCACGCGGGGACAATGCGATGTCCACCACGCGTTCCATGTTCCTATCCTTCGAAGGTGAAAGTGAGCACCCAGTTCTTGGAGCGCAGGCTCTCGATGGGTGTGCTGAAGCGCGTATTGTCGTCGATGAGCAGGTTGGGGATGCCGAAAGCGGCCTTCAACTCGATACCGAACTTGAAGTAGGTCAGGAACATGTCGGTCCCTCCTCCGATCTCGAATCCGTAATCGTTCCTCGCGAGCTTCACCACCACTTCGTCGTCCAGCGAATTGTTCACGTCCTTCTGGCTGGCCATGTCGATGCAGTACTTGCCACCGCCGATCAAGTAGACCGCGAAATTATTGATCCGTGCACTGCGGTATTTCAAGAGCAGTGGGAACTCCAGATAGGTGCTTTCCACCGGCTTCTGGAAATAGGCCGAGCTGCCATCGGTCCTTCGGAACTCGTACTGCAGGATCCGCTCCTGGAAGGAAAGGGAGGGAATGAACCTCAGGCTCAAGAAGGGGTTCATGTTGAACGATGTCACGATCCCCAGATTGAACCCCGGTTGTTTCAGGTGTTGCAACACCTGCAACGAGTCGCGGAAAGGCGCCTGGGGATCCAGCTTCACCTGGAAATCGCTCGTGTTGTAGCTCAACGCGAACCCGAAGTGGAAGCGATGCAGATCGAAGTTCGGCAGGTTCTCGACCTTGATCTTTTTCTGGGCTTGCAGCCCGTGGAACGGGAAGAACAAGGCCACGATAAAGGCAGGAAGGGCGAGGGGGCGGGCTTGCATCGAACGGGACAACGAAAGTAACGAACGATCCTTGTGCGAATGGTAGGCAGCCTACTTGCGGGCGATGTACAACGTGGCGATGCCGCCTGTCAACGACCGTGCATCGGCCTCACGGCACCCGGCGTTCTTCAACATGGCCAGGAAAGCCGGACCCTCCGGGAAGGCATCGACGCTCTTGGGAAGATAGGTGTACGCGGCGCTGTCCTTGCTCACAGCGCGACCGATCAACGGCATCACCCGGTGGAAATAGAAGCGGAACAACTGCCGCATCGGTGTGCGTTGTGGCTTGGAGAACTCGAGTACGAAGATCCTGCCGTTCGGCTTCAGCACGCGGATCATTTCCCGCAACCCCGCTTCCAGGTCCTCGAAATTGCGCACGCCGAACGCCACGGTCACGGCATCGAACGTTGCATCGGGGAAGGGAAGCGCGGTGGAGTCCGCTTGTGCCAGCGTGATCCTGTCAACGAGGCCGCGCTTGGCCAATTTCACCCGGCCCTGGGACAGCATGCCTTCGGAGATGTCGATGCCCGTGACGCGATCCACTTTCCGGGCCGCCATGATCGCGAGGTCGGCCGTACCGGTGGCGACATCCAGAAGATGGGCGACGGGTTCCTGGCCGAGAAGCCGCACCGTTTTCCGGCGCCAGCCTTGGTCCACACCCATGGAGAGCATACGGTTCAGCAGGTCGTATTTCGGGCTGATGGAGTCGAACATGTGCTCCACCTGTTCCCGTTTGGAACCTCCGGTCGAATAGGGCGTGACGGTCATTGCAGCAGGTTCGATCGAAGCGCTTCGGAACGCAGTCGTTCCGGGGAGATCGGCACTACGCCGACGTCTTCGCAGACCAGGCCACCGGCAAGATTGGCGAGCGCCGCCACCTGTTCCATCCGGAGACCCTGCGCTACAGCGAGCGCGGCCACAGCGATGACCGTATCACCGGCACCGCTTACATCAACGACTTTTCGCACATGCGCCGGGATGAGGTGATCGCCGGTCGGATCATGGACGTAGACGCCGTGTTCGCTCAGGGTCACCATCGTTGCCCGGTTCCCGAGTTCCTTTTCGAGACGTCCGACCGCGCTACGCACCGACCCGATGTCACCGGCTTGCACATCCACTTTCAAACCTTCGCGCAATTCCTTCAGGTTCGGTTTGAACAGGTCGACGCCTTTGTAGGCCAGGAAGTTCTTCTTCTTCGGGTCGACGGCGATCGGTATCCCCGCGTTCTGCGCGGTAGCGATGAGCATCGCGATGGTACGTGCGGTGAGGACGCCTTTGTTGTAATCCTCCAACACCATCACCGCCGGTGCCCGGTGGGCGATGATCTCCTTTACCCGTTCGATCAGGGCATCCTCCTCTTCGGTCGAAAGGTCTTCGGTCATCTCCTCGTCAACGCGCACCACGTGCTGGTTGTCACTGATGACCCGCGTTTTCACGGTGGTCGTTCTGTCCTTGGAACGGATCAGTCCCACGCTATCCAGCGCACTGTCGAGGAAGCATTGCGCCAGCGTTCCTGCGGCGGTATCATTCCCGATCGTGCTCACCACTACGGGAATGGCGCCGAGCGCCCGCAGGTTGAGCGCCACGTTGGCTGCGCCCCCCAACCGGGCACTGCGGTCGGTCACATGGACGACGGGCACCGGCGCTTCCGGGGAGATCCGGTCCACACGACCCCACAGGTAGGCGTCCAGCATGACATCGCCCACCACGAGCACCACGGTCTCCTTCGCGCGTTCCAGGAAGATGTCGATCGGCGTGTTCATCCCCCTTTGAGTTGGGCGATGCCTTTGGCCACACGCGCCATGGCTTCGCTCAACTTGGCGTCCGACGTGGCGTAACTGATGCGCAAGGTCCCCTCGGCGCCGAATGAGCGCCCTTCGACAAGGCTCACGCCTACTTTGTCCAACAGGTACAGGCTCAAGTCCACCGAGCCGGTGATCGTACGGCCATCGATGCAGGAGCGCACATCCGGAAGCAGGTAGAATGCGCCTTGCGGAACGTTGCAACGCCAGCCCGGTATGTTCTTCAGTTCCCGAAGGACGAGATCACGACGGCGCAGGAAATCGGCGCGCATCGGTGCCAATAGCCCGGGGTCCGCTTCCATGCAGGACTTCGCCACCCGTTGTGCTATGGTGTTCGTTCCGGAAGTGAACTGCCCCTGCACTTTCATGGCCGCCTGGGCGATCCAGAGCGGTGCGCCGATGTAGCCGAGGCGCCAGCCGGTCAGCGCGAAGGCTTTGCTCAGTCCATTCACGGTGATGGTGCGCTCGGCCATGCCCGGCAGGGCGGCGAAGCTTTCATGGGCACCATCGAAAACGATATGCTCGTAGATCTCATCGGCCACGACGTACACGTTCGGATGCCTGCGAACGACCTCCGCCAGGGCCTCCAACTCCGTTCGTGAGAGAACGGACCCACTGGGGTTGCAGGGGGAGCTGAACATGATCAGGCGCGTGCGCGGCGTGATCGCCGCGGCGATCCGGTCGATGGGAGCCTTCCAGTCCTCTTCCAGCGTGGAGTTGACGATCACGGGTGTGCCTCCGCAAAGCCTCACCTGTTCGGCATAGCTCACCCAGAAGGGGGCGGGGATCACCGCTTCATCACCGGGGCCGATCAGGCTCATCACCACGTTCATCAAAGCCTGCTTGGCCCCAGTGCTCACCACGATCTGGTCGGCAGTGTATTCCAGCCCGTTGTCACGCTTGAATTTCGCGGCGATGGCCTGGCGCAGGTCCAGGTATCCGTTCACCGGGGGGTACTTGTGCCATGGTCCGCGCAGGGCCTCGTGGGCGGCTTCCAAGGCGAATGCAGGAGGGTCGTGGTCCGGTTCACCGAGGCTGAGGTCGATGATATCACGGCCCTGCGCACGCAACTCACGGCTCCGGCGTGCCATCAGCAGCGTAGCGGGTTCTTGGATCGCGGCGACGGTCGGGGAAACGTGCATGGGGGAACTATCCGTGGGAACGATGCGTTCCATGATGGTCTGCTTTCGGAAGGAAGCGGCAAAACTACGGAAGGCCGGTCGGGCGTTACCCCCGTAAGCAGAGCAGGTTCCCGATATTCGTCCACCGCTTTATCAACCATGAACGACCCTATTGTCCTTGTCCTGGTGGCCATACTGCCATCCATCGTGGTATTCCTCACCGCGTTCTACCTGATCAAGCAGCTCCTGGCGGGCCGGGCCGCGGAACGCGTGGCCGAGGTGCGCAAGGACGACCATAAACAGGTCCTGCCATTGCGCTTGCAGGCTTACGAGCGGCTGGCGTTGTTCGCAGAGCGCATCGCACCGGGCGCCCTGCTCTTGAGGGTCCACAAGGGGAACATGAGCGCGCGGATGTTCCATGCCGAACTGGTGGCCACCATCCGTGAGGAATACGAGCACAACGTCACCCAGCAGGTCTATGTCAGCGACAAGGCCTGGAGCAAGGTGCGACAGGCCAAGGAGGAGACCATCCGGTTGATCAACCTGAGCTACGAGCAGACCGGTGACACGCCGTCCGGGACCGAACTCAGCCGACAGATCTTCGAGAACGTCTCACGCTTGTCGCATACGCCTTCGCAAGAGTGCCTCGTGGCGATCAAGGACGAGGTGCGCCGCCTGTTCTGAAGCGTTCCAGGACCTCGTTGGCAGCCTGGAAAGGGCCGGTCTCCCCACGCTTCACGAGTCCCTCAAGGAGATCGATGCGTTCCACCAAGGCGGAGTCCTCCACCAGGCGTTCAAGAAGGCCCTCGCGGATCGCTTGGTGCATCCACGCGACGTTCTGGTCCTGCCGGCGCAGCTGTTGGTAGCCGCTGGCCTTGTCCTTTGTTCCGAGTTCGATCACATGGCGGAGCAGCTCCGGTACGCCTGAACCCGTGAGCGCATCGGTAAGCAGCACATCCGGTCTCCGGCCGCTGTCGCGGGGAGGCAGGAAGGCAATGGCGTTCAAGAGCGCGTTGCGTGCGGTCCTGTGCATCG